>JAYWGG010000100.1:0-7725 GCA_043778415.1 Saprospiraceae bacterium | reverse complement strand
CTGTCACAAAATAAGGAAAAATAATGATAAAAAGTTAGCTAAAATTACCGATACCTCAAAGGTGTCAGTAGCTTGTGTTTCCAATCCCGTAGGGATTTCATATTTATAAAAAAACGACTACAAAATTCGTGCGACTCCTTCGGAGTCGTATCGGCAGTCGGCGGATTTGGGTTATAAATATTTGATGCCTCTGGCAGCTTGCTGATGCCAAAACAAAGCGTTCCGCTTTTTGCTATTTTTATTATTATTTTAAAATAATACAGTCACAAATTTATTTATTATAAAATAAATTTCATACTTCTACGCTCCGACGCACGCCTTCTGTCCTCACTTTTGGCGAATTTACTTTTTTCATTTTACCGTTTCGTTCCCTCAAAAGGGGGGTTTCATACCCCCAAAAGGGGGTTTCGTGGGAAGCACTCCCTTTCGTGTCTTTTTTTTTCGTATCTATGTACTGTATTATATGAAGTTCATTTTTTACAAAAACACAAAAAAGACTCTTCTAATCCCGTTAGTTTTTTATTTTTTTTATTTTTTTTTATTAACTAAAGACGCTCGTATTCGAGCAACTATTAAAATGACAAAGATTTATACAATGCTCTTGAGCTGCTTGCTGTACTCCGCAAGTATGCTCGGGCAAAAACCCGTTTTAGCACCCGTCGAAAAACCTTCACTCCTCGCACAGACGGACAATGCCACAATTATCCACGAGCTCCAAGCCCTCTTGGAAGCCGACGAAAGTAAAGTAAACCCAGAATCATTACATGACTTACTCAAGCTGCGTATCCAACAGACTCGCATCGTAGAAAGATCAGAAACATGTACGACCGTCGCCTATCCAGAACATATCTGGAAAGCACGTCAACTCTGGATAGAACTCAAACGTCGATCCATCCATGCTACCCTCCCTCTGCTCATCAATGAACGGTCGGCGGGTGCAGCATGGTTGCGATTTTATTACTCTGGAGCTCCTACGGATGCAACATCGCTCGCAACGACTGCAGTCAGCAATCTCAATGCACGATTTGTCTCAGCGGGTTTCGCTCCAAATCAATTCCAAATGTGTCCTACGACTCCCGTCATGACGAGTATAGCATGGCCTGGTACTGTCAATGCCGATAGTCTGGGACCCAACTTACTCGAAGATTTTGCTACTTACATCGATATCTATTTTCCTCCTTCCTCATCTGGTCCTCATATCAACTGTGGGATCTATAATAATGAGTATGGTGAAATGCTAGATGCACTTGCAATTACCTACAGAGCTTTTCCCTGTAATACTACCTCACTGTGTAATACGGGAGATGTCTGGGGACCACGCCGTAGTTATATGGTCATAAAGAAAAAACTCTATCTCCAAACGAATAACGTTTTCCTCGCACATGAAGTAGGTCATAATATGAGTCTCCCGCACAATAACACCCCCAACGACCCTAGTAGTTGTAGTAGTGTCAGTGGTGTGGGGAACTTGTTTGGTTATGTGATGTCTGGTGCGGGTTCATCCACTACGTGGCACCCTACTACACTTTCTCGCCTCAATGCTGCAGTGGCATGGAATAATGCCCAAGGAGATTGTTATCCCCTGTTTGCCTATACACCGCTCGCAGGGGAGCTGCGAAGTTTTGTAGCTCATATGCTGTCGGGTGTCGTGTCTCTCGCATGGGAAACAAATACCCTCCCGCATATCAAAGGCTATGAACTCCAACGCTCTCGTGATGGAATCACATTTGAAACTATATCCTATATAGACCATGATGAGTCTCAGACTCACTATAGCTATATAGATACACGACCTATCGTTCCCCAGAGTTACTATCGCCTCCGCATCCTGCGTGATGGCGGACTCGTAGCACTGATGAGCGATATCGTGGTAGTATCAGAGCGCGCGCAAGAAACTCCTTACTTCCATGTGTATGGGCAGCGGGTAGAGTTCAGTGTGCATCGGGACGGCGATGTAGTCCAGATATTCGACATCATGGGCAAGCTGGTAGGAAAAAGTAACACTTCGTCGAGCGTCGAACTGCCAGCAGGCGTGTATGTAGTGTTTGTCAATGGCAGCTCTGCGAGCAAGATATTGATACAATAACAAGGAATAAATAAAAATGGAAAATAGAATAGAGTAAATTTTTTTGTATAGATTAACCTCTACGTACAAGAGCCGCAGGTGGATAGCAGTATTCGCTTGCGGTCTTTTTTTCGAGTGAAAGACGTGCAAATATTTGATGCCTCTTGCATCTTGCTGATGCCAAAACAAAGCGTTCCGCTTTTTGCTAATCCCGCAGAGATTTTATGTTTACAAAAAAAAATCCTCAATTTCTTCCGAAATAAAGGATTTTTTTAAGCTAATTTATAACAAAATCTAAACAATTTAATTCTTTCCGCCCACCACGCGCGGCGGCGAGTTTTGGTATTCTACCTGAATAGAATTGTCCATCTTCAATACCTTGACCTCCGTGCGGCGGTTGTATTGGTATTCTTCTTCCGAACACTCTACGCCGTCCTTGCAGCGATTGCGCGGTTCTGTTTCGCCCATACCGATTGCTTTTATCCGCTCCGCTCTGATGCCTTGGTTCACCAAATACTGGCGAGCTTGGCGAGCGCGCTTTTCGGAAAGCGACATATTGCTGCCCGATGAGCCGCGCGAATCCGTGTGGGAGCGCAGCTCAATTTCCATACTTGGGTTTTGCTGCAAAAGCCGCCCCAGCGCGTCCAACTCAACGGCGGCATCGGGGCGAATAATATACTGATTGAAGTCGTAGTAAATATTTTCGAGCACCATCGTGCTACCCGCTCTGACTTCGTTGGTAGTTTTCGCTACCGTTGGCGATGGCGGCGCGGGCTTGCTGATGCCCGTTCCCATCTCTATACTTACGTTGAGTAATTTTGAAATATCCTCTTTTGTGACCGATTTTATCTTCGTATTGCTATTTTTGAAGCCTACTTTTTCAGCGTTCAAAGTATAATTACAGCCTACTTGGAGGCACATTTTTACCTCGCCGTTGCTGTCCGTAAAAAGAGTCTGCATCTCGTCGTCGCAGCTATTCGTGGCGCGCACCAACACTTCGGAGAGCGGTACGGTCGTCGCTTGATTGCGCACCAACACGCGAAGGACGGCGCAGTTTTTCTTCCGCATCGGCACCACCAACGCCTCTTTGGTATTATTGGCGGTGTAGGCAAGTTCCTCCGTTTCGTAGCCTTCTTTGCTTATCAGAATCAAATATTTCGAGTTGCTCTGCATATCGTAGCGGGCTTCGCCTCTTGCGTCGGCGTAGCGGTCGGGCTTGTTGAGGCTATTGATGTCTTTTCGTATCAGCTTGATACTCATTTCTTTACCACCTTCGGCGGCTGGCATCAGCACCACGTCGTACAGATCGTTGCTGCCGAGCAAACCTTCTTTGGAGGCTTTGAAAACCCTGATTTCGGCACCTTCGAGGTTGGCGAGTGTTTGAGCGTCGCGCACTTTGAACAGTGTTGAGTTTGTGGCAGCCACCGCTTCGCCGCCTACTCCGTTGGTCGAAACTTCAAATTCGTAAAGGTCGTCCTTGCCTGCGCCGCCGGAGCGATTGGAACTCAAATAGCCTTTCATACCGTCCGAATTGACGATAAGCCCCAAGTCGTCTTTGGTAGAATTGACGGGTTCGCCCAGATTTTGAGGCTCGTCGGAGGAGTTGGTATTTACTTTGAAAACGTCTAAATCGCCCGCTCCGCCTCGACCGTTGGAAGAGAAAAACAACATTCCACTTTTATGAATGAATGGAAAAACTTCATTTTTGGCAGTATTGATGCCCGCGCCCAAATTTTTGGGAAACGACCACACATCATTTTTTTTCTCCGAAACGTACAAATCCATACCGCCCAATCCGCCGGGCATATCGGAGGCAAAATATAATTTCGTACCGTCGGCACTCAAAGTCGGGTGTGCGCAAGAATATTCATCGCTGTTGAAAGGCAGTTCTTTCACCTTTTCCCAATCTTTCGAGCCTCGCTGGGCTTCGTAAATTTTGAGCCGAACTTTGCCTTTTGCGTCTGTTTTCGATGCACCGTTCTGTTGGTTGTTGGTCGTGAAATATACCAAATTTCCGTCTTTGCTGAACGAAACTGGACCTTCGTGGAGCTGCGAATTGAGTTCCAACGAAAACTCCTCTGGGTCAATCGGAAGTCCGTTGCCGTCGAGGGCGGAGAAGTACAGCTCAAAAAAAGTTTCTCCGATTTTGTTGTCCATGCGTCCATTCTTGCGGCGCGAGGACACAAACACCAAGCCCGACTGATAGAACGTTGGCGAAAATTCGAGTGCCGACGTATTGACTGCCGTGCAGTTTTTGAGTGCAATTTTGTTAGCATTGCCCGATTCTAATAGCGAACCTTGCGCAAAAACGGAGCCTGCCAACCCACTCAACATCAACATAATCAGTACATACTGTTGTAATATTTTCATAAAAAACTTGCTTAAAAAAAGATTATCTATCAGAAAAATACATTTCTGACGAAAAATTTGAATGACTTTTAGAGAATGAAAAACAAAACGCTCAATTTTTTTCCAAAAAATCAGTAGTTTATTTTAAATTCATTGTCCAATAATTGGGTCTAAAAAAATCTTGGATTCACATAATCACTGCCTGCTGGATTGCCAAAACAGTAGCGCACCATTGCTTCGATACTCCCACTGTTGTAGGTTTTGAGCGGCGACAGCGAAATATCATACGACAGACCAAAGAAAATATTGCCTGTAATCTGCGCACTGAATAAAATATCAATAGACTCGCCGATGCCCGTAGTGGCAGCTCCGCCAGAGCGATACGTCGCACCGATAGTATATTTATCCAAAAAAATAACGTCCAAATTGATTTCAGACCCCAACGGCGCGTGATTGACGTACTTCAACAAAGCCTGCGGCTGAATAGACACGTTTTCGCTGAGCGGAATCCGATAGCCCGCCATAAAATAATAATGCTGCGACTCTTTGGAAAAAACAGTTCCCACATTGGAAAAATCTATGTTATTTTTCAAAAGTCGTGGAGCGGACAAACCGACATAAAAGCGGTCTGTGTTGTAGTACGCCCCAACGCCGAAGTTGGGAATATATCTGCTTTGGATAGTGTTGCCCGAGATATTCGGGTCGCCGCCTTGCGTAATGACAATGCGCGGGTCGCTGTAATCAACGGCTCTCCGACGGATAGACGCTTGCAGTCCCACGCCCAACATTCCGCGTCCGAGCGGGATTCGGTAGGCGTAAGAGCCTTCGAGAGTAAGGCGATTTTCGATGCCGATGGTGTTGCGGATAATTTGCAGCCCCACCCCAACGCGCTGGTTGAGAAACGGAAGGTTGCAACTCAAAACTTGGGTGCCGGGCGCGCCGTCCAACCCAAGCCATTGCTGGCGATAGATGGCGGTAAGGCAGGCAGTTGGATTGCTGCCTGCATAGCCGGCGTTATAGGTCAATTTATTGTACATAAATTGGGTAAATTGCTGGTCTTGCTGCGCAAAGCCGCTCGCTGCTACGAGCGTAAATAAAGCGAGAATAAGTATTTTTTTCATGTCTAAAATATTATTTTAAGAGTAGCAAGTTATCGGATAGTATCCGATAACTTGCTCGCTGTGAATATGGTTTTATTATCTTTCAATCATTAAAAATCCTGATTTGGAGCCTTGTGTTGGGTCGCCGAAATTGATGATGTAGAAATAGGTCGCTGCCGGCAATTCCTCGCCTTTGTACGTCCCCGTCCAGTCATTCTGATAATTTTCGGAGCGATACACTTCGTCGCCCCATTGATTGAAAATGAGTACCGAGTTTTTAGGATATTTGCCTGTCGCCAAGCACGGTACTACGAATGCGTCGTTGTAAGCGTCGTTGTTCGGCGTGATGATATTCGGTATTTTACAGTCCGTGTCGTCGCCTATTCGCAGCGTCACGATTGCCTCCGAGCATTGGTCAGGACATTCCGTAGGGCAAACTTGATACACAAACTGGTCATTGCCGACGTAGTTACTATTTGCCGCATACTTAAACGAACCGTTGCCGTTGTTCGTCGCCGTGCCGTGCATTGGAGGCGTTTTCAATGAAATCGTCCAGTTCGCAGGCAACACATCGTTTGAAATCACATCGATTACTTTCGTTCCTGCGAATGAAACCAACGCAATATCGGCGTTGGCTACCGCTCCTTCATTGAACTTTACGATGACCGTGTCGCGAGAGAACACTCCACACGCGCTGTTGCTCAACGTCCAGATGAAGGCGTTGAAACCTACGGTGAGGTTGGTGGCATTGGTCTGCGGCAATGTCGGATTGACGATTTGGATATTCTGATTGTTCAGAGCCGTCCAAAGTCCCGTGCCGACCGTCGGTATAGAAGCGTTCAAAATCACATTGGCAACTCCGCACGCAGTAAAGTCTGCTCCTGCAAACGCTACATTGCTCGGTTTGGGAGCTATTTTTACCTGAACATCTATGAATGAATAGTCGCCGCAGCCGCTGTTGCTCAACGTCCAACGGAATGTGTAGGTATTTCCTGCAATCATTCCCGTCACGCCCGAAAGCGGATTGTTCGGATTAGAAATTATTATGCCGAAACTGGCTTGCGTCGGCGGTTGTGTCCAATTACCGACCGAACCAGCAGGCGCAGCCGTAGCACGCAATCTGATGCCTATAGTGTCGCAAAGATTCAAAGAATCTGCTTTTGCAATAGCGGTCGTCACATCGCCTGTGACGGTCATTTCGTCAAAAGAATAATCCTTACAAGCTCCGTTGGAAAGCGTCCAACGGAAGGTATATGTTTGCCCCGCTTGTACGCCTGTGACGGTCGTAGTCGGCAAGTTCAAGTTCGTAATCGCCAACGGTATGCCCGAGGTTTGAGTCCATTTTCCGATTCCCGCTTGCGGAGTTTCGGCTTTGATGGTCGCAAAACTTGTATTGCAAGCCTTGACATCTAAACCCGCATTTGCGTTGATATTCAATACATTAGAGAATTGAATACTGACATTTGCGTTGAGAGAAGAGCAGCCGCCTTGACTGGCTTTTACATAAAAATCATGCACTCCACTGCCGTAGTTGGTCAGATTGCCCAACGTAAAGTTGAGAGCAGTCACGGGTCCGCCTACGATGGTATCGGTATTTGCGTCGTACCAAGTGTATTTCACGCCCGGCTGTCCGGGAGGTAAAACTTTCAGCACCACCGTTGCGTTGGGCGTACTCACACAAACAGAATCCGTCGTCTGCACATTCGGTACATTCGGGATAGCATTGACGGTCACGTTTTTGTCCAAAGAATAGGGCGAAGCGCAGCCGTTTATTTTGATTCTTACTTTGTAAGTCCCTTGATTACAAGCAGTTGCGTTGAAAACAACTGGATTGAAAACGCTGGAAGTGAAAGAGCAAGGTCCTGACCACTCATAGACTGCGCCTGTCACAAACGGAGCAAATAATTGAATAGATTGACCTGCGCAAACTTCGCTGTCGCCTGTCACGATTGGCGCGTCAGGAATTGCAGTTACGGTGATATTGATGATGCCCGAAAACAAGGAGTTGCAACTGTTGCGAGTAGCCAGCACCGAGTAATCGCCCGAGTTGAGCGTCGTCGCGTTGTTGATTTTCAAAGTCGGTACGATGGTCGTCACGGTGCCTATCGGAGTGTTCCAACGGTACGTCACGCCACTTCCTTGATTCGGATTGTTTACATTAATTTGTATCATATCGCCTTCGCAAACTTTTAGTTGCACGGCACTGATGGT
>JAYWGG010000099.1:0-7737 GCA_043778415.1 Saprospiraceae bacterium | reverse complement strand
CTTTCGCAGATTTTGTGTTCAGTGACAGCAGCGCAAGCTCGACCTGCGAACTAATTTTTGATTTTATCGAAATGTTGGGCGACAAAAAACGCATCAATATTCCAGTCGCAGAGTGTATTTATGCGGGTATTGTCACCGATACGGGTTCATTTCGCCACGCTACTTCGCCCAAAGCGTTCCGAATAGTGGCGCAGTTGTTGGAGTTGGGCATCAACGACGTCGAAATTCAGAATAAAATAAACAACAGTCTTTCCGAAAAACAACTCCGACTGCTCGGGCACTCACTCTACAACCGAATGGATATTTTTGAGGAGTTCAACGCTGGACTTATCGTCCTGACGCTCCGAGATTACGAATATTATCAGATACAGCGCGGCGAAACGGAGGGAATCGTGAATTATTTGCTGACGCTCAAAAACCTAAAATTAGCCGCTTTTATTACCGAACAGCCGAGTATCGTAAAAATTTCGCTCCGCTCGAAAGGCGATTTTGATGTGCAAGAAATTTGCCGACTGTACTTCAACGGCGGCGGACACAAAAACGCGTCGGGCGGCTATTGGCACAAAGGTCTTCGGAGCGCAGTAGATAAATTCGTCGAAATATTGCCACTTTACAAGGAAAAACTCTTGAGTTAATCCGAAAAAAAATCAAACTAAAAAAAATTTCATTCTCTAAAAATAAACTTTTAAACTAAAAAATCATGCGTTTATTAATTCTTGCTCTCGCAGCAATTTCTGTATTGACTTTTACCGCTTGTGGCGGAAAAAAATTAGCCGAAGGCGGCTACGCCTATACGCACCACGTCAAAAAAGGTGGCGCAATGCCCCAAATTGGCGACGTTTGCGAACTCAACATCGTCCTCAAAAACGGCGACAAAGTCCTGCGCTCCACTTACCAAGACGGCGCGCCCATCAGTATTCCGATTGACTCGAGCCGTGCGGGACAGCCTATTTCGCCCGTCGTAGCAGGTCTAAAACTCATGTCGGTAGGAGATAGTTTGACTATTTTTTACCCGATTGACACGCTCAAAAATAAGCCTGCCGAGCTTGCCGATGCCAAAATGCTCACTTACGAAATGACGTTGGTAAAAATCATCAACAAAGCCGACTACGCCAAGCAAATGGAAGAAAAGCAAAAAGAAATGATGTCAAAAATGGAGGCAGGTAAAGGTGTGGAAGAAAAAATAGCAAAAACGGTCGCCCAAACCGCAGCCGAATACAAAGCTAAAAAGTTGGATTCCAAGATAAAAACCACCGCATCTGGACTCAAATACATGATAGTCGAGGAAGGCACAGAAGCACAACCTGCTGCTGGTCAGACTGTTACGGTTGATTACTTCGGAGCTTTGACCGATGGCAAGAAATTCGATTCTTCTTTCAGTCGCGGCGAGCCTATCAGTTTTCCAATCGGTCGTGGCAGCGTCATCAAAGGCTGGGACGAAGGACTTGCACTGCTCAAAGTCGGCTCGAAAGCCTACTTTTTCATTCCGTCCGAGCTTGGCTATGGCGAAGCGGGCAGCCCTCCGGGTATTCCAGCCAACGCTGAACTCGTGTTTTATGTAGAACTTTTGAAAGCAAAATAGACTTTTTTTAAATAATAAAAAATAAAAAAACCATGTCAGCAGGTAACATCACCTTCACAATGATTAAGCCCGACGGCGTAAAAGCGGGTCACATCGGCGGTATTTTAGCCAAGATAAACGAAGCGGGTTTCCGCATCGTAGCCATGAAATTCACGAAACTTTCTACCGAGAAAGCGGGCGAGTTTTATGCCGTCCACAGCCACCGCCCGTTTTACGGAGAGTTGGTCGAGTTCATGTCTTCGGGTGCCATCGTAGCCGCCGTTTTGGAAAAAGAGAACGCAGTCAATGACTTCCGCACGCTCATCGGAGCCACCAATCCAGCCGAAGCTGCCGAAGGTACGATTCGTAAAATGTATGCCAAAAGCATCGGTGAAAACGCTGTTCACGGCTCCGATTCGGACGAAAATGCACTCATCGAAGCCGCTTTCCATTTTTCTGGGACAGAGATGTTCAAGTAAATTGCTCGCAAAGTCTGGTGCAAAAAAGTGAAAAAAGTAGTCCAACGGATTATTTTTTTCACTTTTTTTTATAGATTTTTTACGGATTTTTGTGACAAATTTTTTTTTATTTCGTTATATTATTAGAAAACACTAACTTGCGTTTGTTTTTAGGCGTGCTTCCAATAAAAATAATCAATTTCACTCATTCAAATATCTTTTGTAATTATGAAAAAAATCTTACTTTTTCTTTTTTGCTTCGCAGTTTTCGCCTCCGAAATCGCTGCCCAATGCACTCCCAATCCTTTGGCGGATTCTACTTTTGTATATCCAACGCCCGCCATCGGCATCAACAAAAAAGCGTGTAAAAATACACCTTACGAGTTCGTTTTTTCCCTCAGCGTTCCCGACCAGTTTGTGTATCAGGGCTTTACGATTGGTCTGAATTATGTAAAAATGAATACTGTGGGCGCGATTGATTCTCTGCCGGCGGGCTTGAGCTATCAGTGCAATCCTCCAAGCTGCCAGTTCAATAAAAACACAGCGGGTTGCTTGAGGATTTTTGGCTCTCCGAGCAATAGCAATCCTGCTCCGAAGGATTTCAAGTTGGTGATTCGCGCCGAAATTTCTACCGCGCTCGGCATACTCAACGAAACATTCCCCGGTCAATTATTCCCCGGTGAATACACTTTGACTTTGCTCCCACAAGGCGATGCGGGCTGCGTGACAGCAGCTTCCGATGTCAGTTTGCCTAATTTTAGGGCAAGCAATCAGCCCAATCCGTTCAACGGAACAACCCAAATAGCAGTAAATACGCCACTTGGCGGAGATTTTAATTTTAAAGTATCTTCTGTGACAGGGCAAACAATGTACCAATCTAAAATACACTTGGACAGCGGCGAAAATACATTTATCTACGACGGAAGCGACTTGTCTTCTGGATTTTACGTTTATTCTTTCGAACAAAACGGCGCAATCGTTTCAGGAAAAATGGCGGTCAGCCCACGATAAGAACCACAAAATTGGGCAAAAAAAAGATTCAGCCGCCGAGCGGCTGAACCTTTTTTTTTTGTTATTTTTACGAAGCTATCCGTTTAAACATCTCGGCAAGCACCACACGGCGCATATCCAGTCGGTGATAGATAATTTGGCAAAAAAATAATTTTTTCCGTCAAATATTTGTTTTTTTCAAAAAAACAGTAGTAACTTGCGCCCAATTATTTAAAAACAACAAAAAGTTGCAACCAACGCGACTTAAATTTTTACCAAAAAATAACTAAAATGAAGCAGTTTTTATTTTCAGTAGCAGTAATTATGTTATCGCTATCGCTCAAAGTTTCGGCACAAAGTAATAAATGTGCTACAATGGATAATCTTGAAAAAAGATACGCAGCCGACCCAACGCTCAAAAGCCGAATGTTGGCGAGCGAACAACAAATCAGCGAGTGGATTGCTGCCAACAGCAACGCAAAAAATGGCAGCCGACAATCTACCGTGACTATTCCTGTGGTATTTCATGTTATTTGGAACGCCGCGATAGAAAACGTTTCGGACAGCCAGATTCAATCTCAATTAAATGTGATGAACCGTGACTTTAGTTTTCTAAATACGGATACGTTGCTTTCAACGCACCCATTTTACAACCTTTGTGCAGACACCAAAATTGAGTTTTGTTTAGCAAAAAGAGATCCGCTCGGTAACGCTACCACAGGCATTACCAGAACTCAAACAGCCATCGCCGCTTGGAATTCAAATATTCGAGAGGATATACGTTCAACCGTAAAAGGAGGAAAAGACAACTGGGACCCCACTAAATATCTGAATATTTATGTAGTAAATCTTGGTGCAGAAACATTGGGTTTTGCGACATTTCCCGAAGATTTGGCTGCCTCACCAGAGCTTGATGGAGTGTTTATAAGGTATGAAGCGTTTGGTACAGTTGGTACAGCAGGTAGTGGGGACTTCAGCGATAACAGCGGCGGCAGAACCGCGACGCACGAAATCGGACATTGGCTGAACCTTCGGCATATATGGGGCGACACGATTTGTGGCAACGATTTTGTTGCAGATACGGAGATTGCAGTGGGCAGAAATTTTAACTGTCCTACGTTTCCACACCGTCCAAATAGCTCTTGCGGTTCGGGTGCGAATGGGGAAATGTATATGAATTATATGGATTATGTGGACGATACTTGCATGAATATGTTTTCCAAAGGTCAAGCAGCCAGAATGAATGCTGCCTTGAATGGTCCGCGCGCAGCGATATTGTCCTCCAACGGTTGCCAGCCACCAACGGGAACTAATGATGTACAGCTCTCAAATGCCATTTCGATTTCGCCAAATCCCAGCAACGGCGTGTTTAGGATTGACATTTCTGCAAAAAATAATGAAAATTATACTGCTACGATTCTAAATATGTTGGGTCAAACTGTGAAAGAACTCAATATTAATGACTCAAATACGTTAGTTGATTGCAACGATTTAACTTCGGGTGCTTACTTTATAAAAATAAGCGGACAAAATAAAAGTGCCGTCAAAAAAGTATTCGTTACCAGATAAAAGTATGTTGGACTTTGAGCGGAAGCCCAAAATCAGACTTCAATTACATCAATTATGACAAAAATAGTTTCTATTTCTTTGTGTATTTTTTTGGCGATAGCTTGTCACAGTACCCAAAAAACTGCGGACGTAAATACCAATAAATCCGTGATTTTGCCCGACAGCATTTACCGATTCAGTGTTTCTTTTATCAGCGTAGGAAGTGGCACGGACGCAAGAGCAGAGCAAAAATTCAAAGCGTTTGTCCAGCAATTCAATGAAAAAAATAAAGTAAACATTACACCCGAAATTGTAAATTGGGGACGAGAAGGCGAAACAGATTATTGCCTAAAACTTGCCGACCTAAACAAACGGTTACAGGATAAATTTATCGAAGACACAAAAGAATTATTGAAGTCGTCGAGGTTGATTAGATACGAGGAAAACAGTATTTGTAAAACAAAAAGGAAATAAATAGCGTTTAGTAATTGTTTTTACCAAAAAAATGGTGCTACTTTGCACCACATAATATTTAATTAAAAATATGCGTTCTAAATTTTCTTCATTTGCTGCTGGTTGCTGTTGCTGCTGTTGTCGTCCAAAAGACTTCGACGCAGGTTCGGTGTGTGTGCGATGATGGGAAATATTTTGTCCGTGTAGGATAAATAGTTTCTATTTTCAAAACAGCCTTTCTAATCGTCGCGATTAGAAAGGCTGTTTTTTTTACTCTAATAAAGAAATAAACAATGGAAAACGAAGATATTTTTTGGAAAATACAACAAAATTATCAAAAAAACGAAACAGCTCAGCAGTTGCCCTCCAAACTCAAAGCACAGCAATTTGTGAACCAACTTATTGATGGATTGTTTCCGGTACGGCAGGTAGAATTTTCTAATAGTTTGAAAATCAACCAATTAGAATTAATGCTCTTGGAATTATTGCTGCCATTAGAGCCGCTCACTCTTCGCAGCAAGCAGATAGTAAGCGATTTTTTTGACAAAATTCCTGTCATCTACGGTCAGCTTTGCGACGATGCGCAAGCCGCTTTCGACTCGGACCCCGCCGCTCACAGCCTCGAGGAAGTAGTGTTGGCGTACCCAGGATTTTACGCGGTCGCTGTTTTTCGCTTGGCGCACCAGCTTCATCATTTGGGCGTATCGGTGCTGCCTCGCCTGATGTCCGAACACGCTCACAGCCGCACGGGGATTGACATTCACCCAGCCGCCAGTGTCGGCAATCGGTTTTTTATTGACCACGGGACGGGCATCGTGATAGGCGAAACCACTCGCATCGGCGACGACGTAAAACTTTATCAGGGAGTCACGTTGGGCGCGTTGAGCGTGACAAAAGACAAGGCTGGCAAGCAACGACACCCCACACTCGAAGACCGAGTGACGATTTACTCGGGCAGCACTATTTTGGGTGGCGACACGGTCATCGGACACGATTCAGTCATCGGTGGCAACGTCTGGCTCACCGAAAGCGTCGCTCCATTTTCTATTGCGTACCATAAAAGCGAGGTTCGAGTGCGCAGCAACCGCGATTTTAGCGAGCCTATCAATTTTAGTATTTAACAAATTTTTAATAAATTATTTACACCACTAAATTTTTAAAAAACTATGACCAATTTATCTATCCAATGCCCGATTGACAACCAAATAATCAACGAAAATAGAGTCCGATGGACGGCGTTTTTTATCTTTTCTGCCGCCGTTCTCTACACATTCACGCACTGGTTGGTAGTTCCAATTCTTTTGTTGCTGGATTTTGCGGCGCGTGCTTTCTCTTATGAAAAATACAGCATCGTAGGCAATTTATCCAAAAAAATAGTCGTTTGGCTAAAAATAAGTGAGAAACCAATCGGAAAAGCACCCAAACAATTTGCAGCCAAAATCGGCTTCGGCTTGATTTTTTTGATACTCATATTCATCGCATTGGCTTGGACGACCGCTGCTTATACGCTATTGACCTTGCTGCTGCTTTTTTCATTTTTAGAATTTTCCATTGGCTTTTGCGCGGGCTGCCTTGCGTATTCTATTTACATAAAATTAATAAATTAAATTTTTCATCAGTCACAAAAAATAATATTTTTATGAAAGCAAATAATATTTTGCAAACTATTGGCGACACGCCACACGTCCGAATCAACAGACTTTTTGGTAAAGATGCCGAAGTTTGGTTCAAGCTGGAGCGCGCCAATCCGGGCGGCAGCATCAAAGACCGCATCGCGTTGGCGATGATTGAAGATGCCGAGGCAAGCGGACTTCTCAACGCCGATTCTATCATTATCGAACCCACTTCGGGCAACACAGGCATCGGTCTGGCGATGGTGGCGGCAGTGAAAGGCTACAAAATTATTTTGGTAATGCCCGAATCCATGTCTATCGAGCGGCGGAAATTGATGGCAGCCTACGGCGCTGAGTTCGAGCTTACGCCCCGCGAAAAAGGTATGAAAGGAGCTATCGAAAAAGCCACCGAACTGGTAGCCGCTACGCCCAACGCTTGGATGCCTCAACAGTTCAAAAATCCAGCAAATATCGCTGTCCATGAGCGCACTACAGCACTGGAAATTCTCCGAGATTTTCCCGACGGATTGGATTACATCGTCACGGGCGTTGGTACGGGCGGACACCTCACGGGGACTGCCGAAGTGCTGAAAAAGCATTTCCCCCAACTTCAAGTTTTTGCGGTCGAGCCGGAGCTTTCGCCAGTGATTAGTGGCGGCAGTCCCGGTCCGCACCCGATTCAGGGCATCGGAGCGGGCTTTATTCCCGACAATTTGCACACTGCGCTTTTGGACGGCGTGATTCAAGTGAGCAAAGACGAAGCCTTTGATTTTGCACAACGTTCTGCGCGCGAAGAAGGGATTTTTGTTGGAGTTTCGAGTGGCGCGACGCTGGCGGCTATCCACAAAAAACTCAAAGAAATCCCAGCGGGAAGTCGAGTTTTGGGTTTTTGCTACGACACAGGAGAGCGATACTTGTCGGTCGAAGGACTTTTTTGAGGGAAACAATTTGCTGCGGTTCGGCGTAAATATGAGAGTTTGGCGGAAATTTAAGTATTTACAATTAAGAAGTTAAGTAACTGATGTTACGCAGAAACATTTTGAGTGGTTCATTTGAGCTTAATTTTTGTAGTTATTTACTTGGTTTTTGTCACTTTTTTCCTTGATGAAAAAAG
>JAYWGG010000098.1:0-7762 GCA_043778415.1 Saprospiraceae bacterium | reverse complement strand
TTTGAGCTTTTGTCGGGCGATAAGATTAAGATTAGGGAAATCCCTAAAACTTTCCAAAATTTTGCTGAAATAACTGGTGCGGTAGATTTTCCGAGTCGATACGAGATTACGTCTGGAATGACCGTCGGCGATTTGGTGCAGAAAGCTATTCTGAAAAAGGAAGCTCGCACCGATGCCGCCTATTTGGTAAGGACAAACAGCGACAAAACATTGAAATATGAGCGAATTAATCTTGATTCGTTGGTTAGTAATCCAAAAAGCAACATAAAATTACGCTCTGAAGATAAGTTAATAGTTTATTCTTTGGTGCGCTATACCGACAAGGACAGCGTGACTATCTCTGGAGCAGTCCGCGTGCCGGGTTCGCACCCTTTGGATACCTCCAAAATTATGCGCGTATCGGATTTGCTCGTTTTAGGAGGCGGACTTTTACCTACCGCTACTGACTTCGGCTATCTCAAAGGAGAAAGTAAAACCAACAAGTTTTTGTATGAATACACCCGCATTGATTTTCGGAAGGTATTGGCAGACTTCAACTCTCCTGATAACAAAATATTGAGTCCGTCGCAGGAACTGAAAGTATTTTTCAAAGATGAATTTGTCGATTCTATGTTCATTACCGTGTCAGGAGCAGTCAAGAAAAGCGGAATGTTTCCTTACAGTAAAAGTTTGAAACTTCAAGACGCAATCACGTTGGCAGGCGGATTTAGGCTCGAAGCTGCCTCGAATCGAGTGGATATTTTTAGGGTAGTTTTGAACGAAAATAAGCCTACAAAAACTATCGTAGCTACCGTGCAAGTGGATAGAAATCTAACTATTCCGACAGATAAAAATATAGAATTAGAGCCTTTTGACCAAGTTGTGGTGCGTTCAGTAGCTGATTTTGCGCTCCAAAAAATGGTAAATATCGAAGGTGAAGTAATGTTCCCCGGTCCGTACGCGCTTTTAGATAAAAATGAAAAAATCACAAGCCTTCTGAAAAGAGCTGGAGGATTAGCCGAAGAAGCCTTCCCCGAAGGAGCTACACTATATCGGACGCAAGACTCCATCGGGTACGTCGTCCTAAAATTAGAAGATGCCATAAAAAATAAAGACAATCGCCACAATTTTATTCTCCGCGAAGGTGACTTGGTGAGTATTCCCAAATTAAAAGATTTTGTGGTGATTAGAGGAGCTACGCGTGCTTCAGAGCTGTATGCAGCCAAAATATTAGATACCAACAAAGGTAGAATTACGGTCGCTTTCAATGAAGGTAGAGATGCGAAATGGTATATCCAAGAATATGCGGCGGGTGTCGCCAAAAACGGCAGCAGCAACCTGATTACCGTCGAAGACCCAAGTGGACAGATTTTGAAAACTAAAAATTATATTCTTTTCAAATCCTACCCGAAAGTCCGAAAAGGCTCTGTCATTACCGTAGGCGTGGACGAAGAAAAGAAAAAAGCAGAAAGAACCAAAGTCAAAAAAGACGATACCGACTGGGCAAAAGTAATCTCCACTGCCATTGCGCAAGCTACCGCCGTGCTTTCATTAATTTTATTGTTACAAAATGTAAATAAATAATTTTAAAGTAAGTATATTGCATTACTTTTACTTTCTCCTTCGGAAAATTGAAACTAAAATCAATAGTTTATGAAAAATAAATCAAATGTCTGCAAAATAATCGCCTGCATATTGGGTATTCTAATAGGTGTTGCTTCGCAAGTATCAGCCAAACATATTATTGGTGGCGAAATGACCTACCGCTATTTGAATACCAACACCAACGGCTCCAAAAACTGGGAGTTCAAACTAAAAATGTACCGAGATTGCAGCGACCCGTCGGGAGCGCCATTCGATAACAGTGCACCGATTAGTATTTACGAACGGATTGGAACTTCGGCGTATAGTATTTTTACCACCGTCAGTGTTGGCATCACCAATCAAGGAAGCGTAGCCCCCCCGACGAATCCGTGCGTAGTAATACCGCCCGGCGTTTGCGTAGAGCGAGCCGAGTACGTTTTTACCCGAACACTCCCCTACAACGCCGACGGCTACACCATCTCTTACCAGCGTTGTTGCCGAAACAACAATATTACGAACTTAATCAATCCAGGCGATCAAGGAGCTACTTTCACAATAGACTTATCGGGCTTGGCGCAACAAGGAAATAACAGCTCTCCTGTGTTCAAAAATTTTCCCCCTACCGTCATTTGTGCCAAAGAACGCATCAACTTTGACCACTCCGCTTCCGATGCGGACGGCGACCAAATTGTATATGAACTTTGCTCGCCTCTCCAAGGCGGCGGAATGACTGGCGGCGGAAATTGCAACGCCGTGACTCCCAATCCTGCCTGTCCTCCTCCTTACGACAACGTAGTCTATAAAGTGCCTACCTACTCCGCCGTCAATCCTATCGGCGGAAATCCGCAAATAGGTATTGATGCCAACACAGGCGCAATAACAGGCGAACCGCAAAATATTGGTCAATATGTAGTCGGGGTTTGTATGTCAGAATACCGGAACGGCGTTTTATTGAGCGTCGTGCGTCGTGATTTTCAGTTCAACGTTACCAACTGTCAAGCGATTACAGCAAAAATAAAGTCAGACAAAGTAATTGGAGAAAAAGAATTTTTTATCAAATCCTGCGGAAGCAACAGTATTCTTTTCATCAATGAAAGCTCTACACAGCTCGTAACCGGCTATCTTTGGACATTCAAAATCAACGGTAAAGACACCACTTATACCAGCCGCGATGTGTCGCATACATTTCCGGGTGTAGGGACTTATTTTGGCTCTCTGATACTCAATCCGGGAACAATTTGTTCCGATACGGCATTGATTTATATAGATATTTTTCCGAAAGTTACTTCCGATTTTAGCTTCAAATACGATACCTGTGTTGCGGGTCCGGTAGCATTTACTGATTTATCTAACTCTTTGAGCGGACCTATCCAAAGCTGGGATTGGGCATTTGCGGATACCACTACGTCGCAAGTACGAAATCCTACACACCTCTACCAAAATCCGGGTAACTTTCCCGTGATGCTCAAAGTAACTGACAAAAACGAATGTTCGGACAGTACGACCAAAAGTTTGAAATGGTTTCCAGTTCCGCCCGCTTTGATTATCGAACCCAGCACTTTCATCGGCTGCCAGCCAGCAAGTATATTTTTTAATAATCTGTCATCGCCGATTGATACGACCTATAATATAGTGTGGAATTTTGGCGACGGTAAAACAAGCAACAAGATAAGCCCAACCCATGTGTATGACACAACGGGCGTGTTCGATATTTCAATTTTTGTGACCTCGCCTATCGGCTGTAAAACCGATACTTTTTTTCAAAAATATATCAAAGTCGAGCCTTCGCCTACAGCGAATTTTGTTTACTCGCCCCTCAACCCAAGTAATTTTCAGCCCAAAATAGATTTTATTGACCAATCTTCTGGAGCCAACCAATGGTATTGGAAGTTTGATACTACGGGAGTTCGGTTTTCAAGGCTACAAAATCCGTCTTTCACTTTCCGTGACACGGGACTCCAAACCGTCCAACTCATCGTCACACACCCACAAGGTTGTAAGGATACTTTGACCAGAATCATTGATGTGATGCCCAAAATCACTTACTATATTCCAGACGCATTTACGCCCAACAACGACAATAAAAATGAATTTTTTATGGGCGAAGGCATTTTGGAAGGTATCAAAAACTTTAAGATGCTCGTTTGGAATCGTTGGGGAGAACAAATTTTTGAGAGCAACAAGCCCGATTTTGGCTGGAATGGAAAGAAAAACAACGCTGGCGCAGACGCTCCCGAAGGCGTGTATGTTTATACCATTTCGTTCATCGGACCGCGCGAAAAAACATTTACTTATCAAGGATATGTGACACTACTTCGGTAGTATTTTTGTAAAAAATAAATAGAAAATTGATGCAAATGACTGCAAGCGAAACCTCAAGCAGACAAAAATTGAAACTTAACCTCATCACTTCTGACGACGACGCACGACCAGTCTTTGTGACCGGAAATTTTAACAACTGGTCAGCGGGTAGTCCGCAATACCAAATGACCCGAATCGGACAGGGAAAATATGAATACCATTTTCCAGAAAACATACCTCTGCCAACGCCCTTGGAATATAAGTACATGAAAGGCTCTTGGGACGATGCAGAATTGGACGAATATGGAAATGCCGCCGAAAATCGAGTGCGCCTCCGCACCGCAGGCTCTGGGCGCGACCAAGTGAGCCGTTGGAAAAAAGCTGGAAAAAGCTACGAAGCCTCTTTTTTACCCATCATCGAAGTCGTTTCAGAGCAATTTGAAATGCCGCAGTTGGGAAAAAAACGTCGAGTGGGCGTACTTTTACCATTCGATTATTATCAGAATCCAAAGAAAACATATCCCGTTTTGTACCTCCACGACGGACAAAATTTGTTTGAAGACGACGCGCCTTATGGCACTTGGGGCTTGGACAAACGCCTCTCTGTGATGTCCGAAAAAGGCGTGGGCGACCTCATCGTAGTCGCTATAGACCACGGCGGTGCGGAAAGAATCAAAGAATTTTCGCCACCGACTGTCACCCGCACCAAATTCGGAGAAAGCGAAGGAATGCAGTACGTCCGTTTTATGACAGATACCCTAAAACCCTACATAGACAAAAATTATCGGAGCAAGTCGGAGCGCAACTTTACGGGCATCGGCGGCAGCTCGATGGGCGGATTGATTAGTATTTATGCAGGTTTGATGCGTCCAGACGTGTATGGTAAACTTATGGTTTTTTCGCCATCGCTGTGGTTGAGTCCCAAGATTTATTTTGAATCCATCAAATTTGCCAGCCCATTTGACCTAAAAATCTACCTGTACGCAGGCGGCAAAGAAAGCGAAAATATGGTGCCGAGCGCAAAACGCCTCAAAGGAATACTCGAAAGACAAGGCATCAACGGGAGTACCGTCCAATTTAAACTATCCATCGACCCGCGCGGGCGACACAACGAGCAGCGTTGGGGCGTAGAATTTCCGAAAGCCACCAAATGGCTGTTTTTTGAATGAAAAAAAGGCGAAAATTTCAAAAAAAAGTTTAACTTTACCCCACTTCAAGATATATCAACCTTATTTTTTCATTGCCTTACTTACTGGAAATGACCGTTACTTTATTGACCGCCCAAAAACACTCTGATGCTCCAACACTTATCATTGCTTTGATAAAAAACGCCGATTTAGCTTCTAAATTAGCCGAAATTTGTACTACTTATGACTTGAGTTTTGACGCTGTTTCAAAAGATTTCAAAGCCGAATTTAAAGAAAATTTAGTGCTTTATTCCACAAAAGGAAACAAAATTTACTTGCTTGGCTTGGGCGCAGTCGCAGGATTCGCAGAAACTCAAACGGCTTTTCGCAGTCTTATTTTTCAACAAAAAGCACGACTATCCGAACACGTCGCACTTATTTTCAACCACCACCAATTTAGTCCAGAGCAAGAAGTGATTTGTACCGAAGCAGGACTCAACGGAACACTTTTGGGCAGGTATGATATTGGTTTGTTCAAGACAGAAAAAAATGGCGTACCTTATTCGTTCCAACAAAACACCGCAAAGTTAGATATTCACAGCGACTGTATTTCTCAAAAAATAGTAGAAAAGGTAGAAATAATCGCTCATACGCAAGCCCAGATATTGACCCTAATGAACTCCCCCGCCAACAAGGTGACACCGCAAACTTTGGGCGATTGGGCAAAAAAATCAGGCGAAGCAAACGGCTTTTCGGTAGAAGTAATGGACTTCAAAACCATCACCGAAAAAGGCTTGTTCGCCCTGCTCGCCGTCAATCAAGGCTCCGAACTCGAACCCACTTTCATCGTAATGGAATATCTGCCCAAGACAGACAAGAAATTAAAAAAAATTGGATTAATTGGCAAAGGTGTGACCTTCGATACGGGAGGTATTTCGCTCAAAGACTCTACGGGTATGCACTACATGAAAAGCGATATGGGAGGAGCTGCTGCCGTGTTGGGGACGATGCAAGTGGCTGCGAAATTGCAACTTCCTGTCCATTTGGTGGCGGCGATACCCGCTACCGAAAACTGTGTGGACGGAAAAAGTGTCAAACCCGGCGACATCATCGGCTCTTATCTCGGCAAAACTATCGAAGTCATCGATACGGACGCTGAAGGGCGGCTCATTTTAGCCGATGGACTGGCGTATATCAATAAAAACTTTCAACCCGATGTCCTTATTGACCTCGCTACGCTGACGGGCAGCGTCATAAGAACTCTCGGCTACACTGCGGCTGGACTTTTTACCAACAACGACGAACTCGCTCATCAACTGACCCAAGTAGGCGAAAAGTGCGGTGAGCGACTTTGGCGGCTTCCACTTTGGGATTCTTATTTGGACGACATCAAATCCGACGTGGCGGACTTGCGAAATTTTAGCGGAAAACCAACCGCAGGAGCTATTTCTGCTGCCAAATTTTTGGAAGTTTTTACCGAAAAACACCCCGCTTGGGCGCATCTTGACATCGCTGGTACCGCTTTTGGAGATTCAGAATTTTCCTCTCAAAAAAGTGCTACCGCCTACGGGATTCGCTTATTGACAGAATATTTGATTGCTTTAGAATAAAATCACCATAATTTATTAGCCAAGATGATAAAACTAACTGATATTCAAACGGTTGCGCCCGAAAATATTGATAAGAGCGAAATAAAAGATAAAACAGAAAATTTATCCCAAAAAATCGCAGACTTACAATATAAACTGTATGCAGAAAAGAAAAAAAGCATACTTTTGATTTTGCAAGGTATGGACGCAAGTGGTAAGGACGGCGTAGCGATGAGTATGTTTGGCAAATGTCGTCCGGGAGGCGTGACCGTTCACTCCTTCAAGCGACCGACAGAAATCGAAACTTCCCATGACTTTTTGTGGCGTATCCATCAGGTGGTGCCACCCAAAGGAATGATTCATGTTTTCAACCGCAGCCATTACGAAGATGTGTTGATTCAGCGCGTCCACAAGTGGATTGACGAGGAGCGGGTAGAAAAACGTTTTGCTGCTATCAATGCTTTTGAAGATTTGTTACAGTTTGATAATCAGACAGTTGTGTTGAAAATGTTTTTGAATATTTCAAAAGACAGACAAAAAGAAAAACTGCAAGAGCGAATAGACAATCCAGAAAAAAACTGGAAACACAACGACGGCGACTGGAAAGAACGCGAGCTTTGGAGCGACTATATGCGCTGCTATGAAGACGTGCTAAATCACTGCAACACAGTGCCTTGGCACATCGTCCCCGCCGACCAACAATGGTACAGAGATTATGTGGCGACCAAAATTATCCACGATACGCTCGTAGATTTGGACTGTCAGTTTCCATTACTCGAAAAAAAATAAAGTATGGCGAGCGAAAAAATAAGGATTGACAAATGGCTGTGGAGTGTCCGAATTTATAAAACACGGACGCTGGCAGCAGAAGAAATAAAATCAGGAAAAGTAAAAATTAGTGACATCAACGCCAAACCTGCCGCAATGGTGCAAGTCGGCGACTTGGTGACGGTCAAAAAAAGCGGTTTCGTGATGACTTATAAGGTCATCGAATTGCTCGAAAAACGAGTTTCTGCTCCCTTGGCGGCGGTAGCTTACGAAGATTTGACTCCGCAGGACGAATTGGATAAGTACAAAAACTGGTTTTCGGGCAAAACGGGCGTAGAAATCCGCGAGCGCGGTACGGGTCGCCCTACCAAAAAAGACCGCCGTGAAATTGACGATTTTAAAGAATTTTAATTA
>JAYWGG010000097.1:0-7785 GCA_043778415.1 Saprospiraceae bacterium | reverse complement strand
TTTTTTTACGAAAAAAATTACTCCACCACCGTCACTTTGAGCATATTCGTCCGATACCGTTTGTGAAGCGGCATACTGCCCGTATTGACGATTACGTCACCGACTGCGACCGTTTCCGTTTCTTTCAAAATATCATTGACATCGCTGATGGTTTCGTCGGTCGTCGAAAATTTATCGTAATAAAAACACTTTACGCCCCACACGAGATTGAGCGTTGCGAGCATCGAAGGCGTGTCCGAAAAGACACAAATTTTTGACTTGGGGCGATAGCTGGACACTTTGAACGCCGTATAACCGGAACTGGTCATGCCGACAATCGCTTTCGCCTGAATATCGTCCGCCGTTTTGGCAGCATTGAAACACACGACATCTGAAAGAAAGGTGCGCGAAGCAGGCGACGGATACGGGTGGCGGTCAGCAAAAGAGTAAGAATAGTGCTTTTCGGCTTCGGCGATGATTTTGTTCATCGTTTCTACGACCAAAACGGGGTGGTCGCCCACGCTTGTTTCGCCGCTCAACATAACAGCGTCAGCACCGTCGAGGACGGCATTGGCAACGTCCGTCACCTCCGCGCGAGTCGGACTCGGATTGGTAATCATGCTATCCATCATTTGAGTAGCCACGATGACGGGACGCGCACGCTGAATACACTTCAAGATAATTTCTTTCTGAATCAAAGGCAGCCGCTCGATAGGAACTTCAATCCCTAAGTCGCCACGCGCCACCATTATTCCGTTGGAATGTTTGATAATCTTATCAATTTTTTCTACCGCTTCGGGTTTTTCTATTTTGGCAATAATCTTGGCTGGATGTCCGACTGCGTCAATGCGGTCGCGCAAATCCTTCAAATCTTTTGGCGTGCGGACGAAAGAAAGCGCAATCCAATTCACGGGTTGTGTGAGAATAAAATTCAAGTCTTCAATGTCTTTTTCGGTTAGTGCGGGCAACGAAACTTTTGTGTTCGGAAGATTTACACCTTTATTAGACGACAGAACAGAGCCGTAAAGGACTACCAACTTGACAGTATCTTTCTTGTTGGTTTCTACTACTTCCAGCACCACTTTACCGTCATCTACCAGCACTTTTTCGCCGACTTCTACGTCGGTCGGAAATCGGTCGTAACTCATATATATGCGGTCTTTGTTGCCTACGCATTTTTCGTTTACGAAAGTAAGAATATCGCCTTGCGCAATCGGCATCGAGCCATCTTCTATTTTTCCGACCCTCAATTTCGGTCCTTGCAGGTCTGCCAAAATACCCAAATGATAGCCATATTCTTTGTTGATAGCAACCAATCGGTCAATTACTTCTTGATGGTCTTGGTGAGTGCCGTGCGAAAAATTGAGGCGAAAAATATCCGTCCCCACGTTGGCGAGCGCCAAAAGATTTTCGTACGAGCTACAAGCTGGTCCGACCGTAGCGACGATTTTGGTGTTGGTTGCTTTATTTCTGATATTCATAAAAAAGTTGAATTAGGATAATTATCTTACTTAGTGTATAAAATACAATATTCTACTACGACGGCAAAAGTAAGCATTTTAGACCAAAAGCACCGAAAGTCACAGAAATTATTTTCACAAAAATTATTTCTACGCCTAAAAATAAAGGCATCTGAAATAAACTTTTCATTTTTTATGTTCAAATACAGAGAAAAAATACATAATTTGCAATTCATTTTCAGATAGTGTGCAAAAAAAGCGAAAAAACTTTGGTTATCCGATTATGAATAATTTACTTTGCACCGCATTGACGGTTTTAGGATTGTCAATTCAGTATTTTTAAATTTATTTTATCAAAAAATTTTTTTACAATCATGGCAAGTATTGCTGAAAGGGTAACTAAAATTATCGTTGACAAATTAGGGGTTGACGAAGCGGAAGTCACGCGCGAAGCCAGTTTCACCAACGATTTGGGAGCTGACTCTTTGGACACCGTAGAGCTGATTATGGAGTTTGAAAAAGAATTCGATATTTCTATTCCGGACGAAAAAGCGGAGAACATTCAGACAGTAGGTCACGCTATTGACTATTTGGAGGCGGAAACTCAAGCCTAAAAAGTGAACAATTAGCAGTAAGCGTTGCGGTACTCTCTATGGCACGCTTACTGCTAATATTAAAAAAGTGACTGGTCGTAAATTTTTATTTTCATGAAAAGAGTCGTCGTTACAGGTATCGGGGTGCTTACGCCCATCGGCAACAATGTTGCCGAGTATGCAGCTGCGCTCAAAAATGGCGTGAGTGGTGCTGGACCTATTACTTATTTCGATGCCACACAGTTCAAAACTCGTTTCGCTTGCGAACTAAAAAATTTTAACCCCGAAATAGCGATTGACAAAAAAGAAGTGCGCCGCCTCGACCTTTATACGCAGTTCGCACTCGTAGCCGCCCACGAAGCGGTGCAGCAAGCTGGCTTGGACTTCGAGAAACTCGATATGGCACAAGTCGGAGTCATCTGGGGCAGCGGCATCGGCGGTCTGAACACGCTCGAAAAAGAAATTACCGACTTCGTGAACAGCCCAAGCGGCGTGCCTCGCCACAATCCGTTTATGATTCCCAAAATGATTTCTAACATCGCAGCAGGGCAAATCGCCATTCGCTACGGTATGATGGGAGTCAATTATGCGACCGTTTCGGCTTGCGCCACCTCTGCCCACGCACTCATCAACGCTATGGACTGCATACGATTGGGTCGCGCAAATATTATCGTAGCTGGCGGCTCCGAAGCCGTCATCACCGCCACCGCAGTCGGAGGGTTCAACTCCATGAAAGCAATGTCGGAGCGCAACGACGACCCACTAACCGCCTCTCGCCCATTCGATGCCAACAGAGATGGATTCGTGTTGGGCGAAGGAGCAGGCGCACTAATACTCGAAGAATACGAACACGCCAAAGCGCGTGGTGCTAATATATTGGCGGAAATATGCGGCGGCGGCATGACCGACGACGCATACCACATCACCGCTCCCCACCCCGAAGGCACTGGCGCAAAAAACGCTATGCTCTTCGCACTCAAAGATGCCCAACTCAACTTGGAGGACATTGACTATATCAATGTGCATGGCACTTCTACACCATTGGGCGATATTGCCGAAATCAAAGCTATCCAACAGCTTTTCGGCGACCTTGCCTACAAACTTAATATCAGCTCTACCAAGTCCATGACTGGACACTTGTTAGGCGCAGCCGGAGTCATCGAGGCGATTGCTGGAATTTTGGCTATCGAACACAGTTTCGTGCCGCCGACCATCAATCACTTTACGGACGACCCCGCTATTGACTCCAAACTAAATCTGACGTTCAACACTGCTCAAGAACGACCGATAAAAACTATTTTGAGCAACGCCTTCGGTTTTGGGGGGCATAATACGACTGTTATTTTCAAAAAAATGTAGTCCTCTATTGAAAGTTTAGAATGAATATTGAAAGTAAAAAAATAAGATTTTTTGCGATTTGATAGGAATGAAGAAAAAATAAGAAGTTTATTTTAGACGCATTCCATAACAATAAAACGTGTTTTGAAACCTTTTTTAAGTTGATTTTAAATTCTTACCTGAATACCAAAAGAATCTAAAATCAATCCTCAAAACATCTTTTTTACTAAAAGAAATCGCTCAAAAAACAGTTTTAAGACACAAAAAATAAGCGTTTTGTGGCTCGAAATCTATCCAAATTGCTTCTCCTTCAATCTTTTTGACAAAAAATCAATAGAAACAGACTGCGCAAAACAAAAAAATTGATTGAGAAGACTCGTTAAAAGTACTTACAACTACTATTTCTCGAAAGATAAGTCTTTCGCCCGACGGCTGAAATCCATCTTGGGTTTTACGCCTACGAGTTTGTCGTTGTTCAAACTCGCCTTCTACCACAAGTCCACCAACGGACCGTCGGTAGAAAAACCCACGCTGTACCAAAACAATGAGCGGCTCGAATACTTGGGCGACGCTGTGTTGGGAACTATTGTCGCCGAATATTTGTTTAAAAAATATCCGGGCAGCGATGAAGGATTTTTGACCAAAATGCGCTCCAAAATCGTCAAGCGGCAATCACTCAACAAAATTGCCGACAAAATGGGATTAGATGTACTGCTTTCGGAGTACAACAGCACCAAACTCAGCCGCTCTATGCTCGGCAACGCCCTCGAAGCACTCGTGGGCGCAGTCTATCTCGAAGTAGGTTATGAAGGCACCAAACACTACATTATCCGAAAGATACTGCGCAAATACTTGGATATTCACGAGCTGGAAACCTACGACGACAATTATAAAAGCCAGCTGCTCGAGTGGAGTCAGAAAAATGGAAAAACGATTACCTACAAAGTGGTCGCAAAGTACAAATTTGAGAAACGCGACCGCTTCAAAGTAGCCGTCCTCGTGGACGACGAAAAAATAGCTACCGCCGACGATTTCAACAAGAAAAGTGCCGAGCAAATGGCTTCCGAAAAAGCCCTGCAAGCCATCGGGCTCCTCGACCCCGACGTAGAAGAAAACGACGATGAATAACTAAAAGTCTAATATTTTTTCAAACCTTCAATTTTTTTTGTATGCGCGATTTCAAATATTTGTTGGCTTACATCACGCCGCTTTCTGCGTGGTTGGGTATGTATTTGGGCGGTGCGGCTTCGCTCGGTGCAGTCTATGTCGCCTTCGTAGCTATCCCGATTGTAGAATTTTTTACGACCGGAACTTCCGAAAATCACCCCGAAAATGCTGAACCTGCGCGAGCAAAAAATATCTTTTTTGATTTTTTGCTCTATCTCAATCTGCCGATTTTTTACGCCCTACTCGGTTATTATTTTTACGTCCTCTTCAATCGCAGCCTCTCGATACCCGAACTCGTCGGCATGACGCTCAACATGAGCGTCGTAGGCGGTACGCTCGGCATCAACGTGGCGCACGAACTCGGACACCGAGCAAAAAAAAGTGAGCAGTTTATGTCCAAAGCGCTCCTTCTCCCCGCTTTGTATATGCACTTTTTTATCGAACACAACCGCGGTCATCACAAAAACGTGGCGACCGTCGCTGACCCCGCCAGCTCCAGATTCGGAGAAAACGTGTATGCTTTTTGGTGGCGTTCTGTAAAGGACAGCTACGCCGACGCATGGACGTTGGAGCGCGAGCGATTGCAAAAAAATAACATCGCTTTTTGGAGCGTACAAAACGAAATGCTGCGTTTTCAAATCATTCAGTTGCTTTATCTGTCGTTGGTAGGTGGCTTTTTGGGTTGGAAAATATTGTTGGCAGCCATTGCGGTAGCCATCGGCAGTTTTCTGCTCCTCGAATGTGTCAATTACATCGAACACTATGGTTTGGAGCGAAAAATGCTCCCGTCTGGGGCGTATGAACGCGTCACAATGCGCCACTCATGGAACTCTAATCACGAAATCGGGCGGATTTTTTTGTACGAACTCACTCGCCACGCCGACCACCACTACAAATCCACGCGCCCGTATCAGGTGCTGCGCCACTACGATGAAAGCCCGCAACTCCCACTTGGCTATCCAGCGTCCATGTTGCTTTCGTTGGCACCGCCGCTCTGGTTTGCGGTGATGAACAAAAAAGTAGAGGCGTTGGGCGCAAGTGCACAGACCTATAAACTGACAGAAATAATAAAATGAATTTTATAGATTTAGCTGAACAAATTATTGCGACAATTAAACAACCTTTAACCGCTAACGAAATTTGGGAAAAAGCTGTTGAACTTGGTTTAGACAAAAAGCTAAATACAAAAGGAAAAACGCCAGCTGCAACTTTAGGAGCAAGGTTATATATTGAAGTCAGAGATAACACAGACAGTAAATTTGTAGCAGTTGGTAAAAGACCAATTAGATTTGGGCTTAAAAATATTACAAAAAACGAAGTTGAAACAGCGACAACAGAAATTATTGTTGAACAAAAAATAGAAAAATATACAGAAAGAGATTTGCACCCTTTACTTGTAAAATTTGCAGACACTTATTATCATTTTAGAGGTGCGAAATTGAAAACAATTTTTCACGAAAATTCCAATAAATCAAAAAAAGGTTATAATAAATGGTTGCACCCAGATTTGGTTGGCGTTTATTTTTCATTTAACGACCAAATTAGAGAATATGAAAAAGTTATAATTGAATTTCAAAATGACTTTTCTATTGTAGCAACAAAACTATTTTCGTTTGAGCTAAAAGTAAAAATTGATACCGCTAATTTAAGAGAATGTTATTTTCAAGCCGTTTCAAATTCAAGTTGGGCAAATGAGGGATATTTAGTGGCTTTGAAAGTTGAGGACGAGATTATAGACGAAGTAAGACGACTTGCCAACTCTTTTGGAATTGGTCTTATAAAATTAGACGCAGAAAATATTGAAGAAGGACAAATTATCGTTCCTGCTACCAATAGAAAGCAGTTAGATATTGATGCGATGGACAGACTTGCAAGTGAAAACAAAGATTTCTCAACATTTCTACAAAACATTATGGACGACAATAAAATTAAAAAAGTAAAAAGTAAGTACGACAAAGTAATGGACGATGCGGAATTTCAAAAATACTTAAAAGAAAAAAGGATAGTAAAGTAAAAAACCAGCAGGCAAAAAGGGTTTTGCAAAAGTGGGGCGTTTGTGCTTCGTTGAATATTTGTACTTCTAATTCCCCACCTTCATAAATTCCCAAAACCTTGGGCGCAGCATAAAAAAAAGAAGCCGCCAATTTTCCTCTTTCGGAAAATTTGCGGCTCAACCTTATTGAAAATGTATGAAACAACAATTTGAAAAGTAACGGCTTATTTAAGCCACTACGACGGAATTTTCGGTGCCGAATGGCGTAGCCACATATTTAGGCGCATTCCAATCGTTTTCCCAACGAGTGCCGTTGATAAGAAAACGATACTGGTACTCCTTGCCAGCCTCCAACTCGACAGCAACTTTGTAAGAGCCATCTTTTTGCTTTTTTAGCTCAACGCTTTTCTCCAAACTCCAGCTGTTGAAGTCGCCCAACAATGCAACCGTAGTTGCCTCTGTGACGGCTTCCTTCGGAAGCTCAAAATTTATCTTTTTAGTCGCTACCTCGACTTGGGCAGCTACTTCGATTTTCTCTTTTTTCTCCACAGGTGCTTTCGCAGCTTTGGGAGCAGCAGTGGCTTTTGGTGCGGCTGGCGCAGCTTTTGCCTTGATATTGTTGGTGTTTTTGACGCTCATTGTATTGTTATTTTTTAGTTTAAAAATTAAAATTGGTTTTGTTTTTAATTCTGTTGCAAAGATATGGTAATTGTTTGAATTACACTAACTCTTTTTGATAAAAATTGAAGATTTAACATAAATTTAACCTTTGACAGGAATTATTTGTATCTAACGCCAAATTTTTATAAATTATTTGATAACTTTCTATTTGTTTATTTTAGAATAAAAATATAATTTTGACAAAAAATAAAAAATAAAATATGGATTTGAATTTATTTACCAAAAATGCGCTTGTTTGTGGCGGAAGTAAAGGCATCGGAAAAGCCATCGCCACCGAACTCGCTCTTTTGGGCGCAAATATTATTTTAGCAGCTCGCAACGAAGAACTTTTGCAAAAAACAATCGCCGAACTCGACACCTCGCTCGGGCAAACTCACCAGTATCTGGTGGCGGACGTGAGCCAACTCGAAGACTGGAAAGAAAAAGTGGAAGTGCTCGCCGCTACCCAAACGATTCATATTTTGGTCAATAATACGGGCGGACCGCCGAGCGGTACGATTGTTGGTGCCGATATTTCGGCTTTTGCCATCGCTTTTCAAAACCATTTACTTGCCAACCACGTCGCCAGCGTCGC
>JAYWGG010000096.1:0-7840 GCA_043778415.1 Saprospiraceae bacterium | reverse complement strand
AATTACTTTCAACTTTGACTACTTACCTGCCCACCTCTGCCCTCGCGAAGCAGTCTTGTATGCAGCTGGCACTAATGACTCGAAACTCCGAAATTGTAACACTGGAATTTTTTTTAAATTTTTTTTTAAACCAATTCAAATTTTCAATTTTATGAAACATTTTGCATTTTTAGTCTTTCCGCTGTCAAACAGCAAACAGCAAACAGCAAACTTTGCATAACTCTGCCGCTGCTATTTCTTGCGTTCCATTCCTTTTCACAATCTGAAAGTCACCCCATGCCAAGCGAACCTTGCAGAAACGCTACGCCAAGTGTCAGTTTAGCGGCGAGCCAACAGCTACCATTGAGCTATATGCCGATATGTACCGACCCGAGTGTGACCAAGTACGTCCGAGTAGCGATACATTACATTCTACCCGAAGCACCTATTACCGAAACCATTATTGCCAGTCCCACAGAGGAAAAAAATCGCCAAATGGCATTTTACCGACGAGCAATGGACGAGGCAGCTTATTTAGTGGTCGTCCACGAATTGTACGATACCATTACTTTTAGTGCCGATACACTGCGAACATGGATAGCAAACATGAGCAGCATTGAGGGCGATTTGTGGTTGGCAGGTGAGCGGCTGGGCATAGGCAGTTCATCATCCGCTATTTCGTTGCTCAATGAGGCGATTACCAAATATCAATTGACTGGCGATAAGCAGGCGGATATTGAAAATTATAAATCAATGGTCAACATCCTTTCAGGTAAACCCTTCTACTCGCTTGATGCCACTTCGCTCCAATCCATCAATGGTTATCTCGAATCTCGTGGGTATGCTCAAGGCTGGGCAAAGAGCATCGCCACCCTCTATGGCAGGCATTTCCCAGCAGAATACATAAAAGACGGAAAAGCAAGTGAACGCTCCGCAGAAAGCGAAAAAACATCGAAACGATTGCACCAAACTGAATCAATTATCGCAACACCCAATCCTGCAAGCGGTGACGTAAGATTTACCATCTCGCTTCCAAATGATGCTTCAGAGGTTTCCATTCGCATTTTTGATGTGAACGGCAAGCAAATAAAGTACCAAACTGGATTGCCACCAAGTGGTTCGTTCATATGGAACACAGAGAGTAGCCCAAGTGGGATTTACTTCTTCCACTTGGCTGCTGACGGTGCAATTTGCCGAAGCGGAAAAATCATCTTGAATAAGTAACCTTTTTCTTTACCCACCTTACAGACTGCTGTGGCAGCCTGTAAGGTTTTTATCTTTTACATTATGAGGTACTCACTAATTTTATCATTAATACTGTTGGGTCAAAGTTCATTTTCCCAAGTAGGGTTCAATAAATCGTACGATTTGGGGCAACTGGCAGCAGCTTTTGGAAGCCTTGAACTATCAGGAGATACCATAGTTGTGTATGGAACAGCGTTAGAGAATGGTCAATCCGCGTTTGGAATGTTGCTCGCTCGCTTTGATACAAGCGGAAATTTGATTGGTCATAAGATTTATAACGATAGCCTTCACGACGATTTCACGTTGGTATATCCAAATAGTTTAGTCAAACTTAATGACAAAAGTGGATATATTGGTTTAGGGCAATTTTTTCATAAGGGGTATGGATATCTTGCGAAGTTTGATAATTCTGGCTTGCTTAATTTTCTGAAGGAATTCCCCGATACAACATCAGCAGTTGATTTTTACAAGGAAATACGAGAATTGGCTGACGGCTTTTTAATCCTCGGTGATAAATTCGATAAGGCTACAGAAAAATTGATCGTGTTTGCATTAAAAATCAACTTTGATGGAAATATTATTTGGGAAAAGAAATTTTCCACATCGGGCAGACAAACTTTATTCGGTAGTGCGTTAATTTTGAACGAAAACGAGTATGTTATCGGTGCTAGCACTACCCCAGTCCATGTTGTTACATTATCCCAAACTAAAAATATAAGTAAAATATTTGCAATAGATAGCCTCGGAAATATAAAATGGCAGTGGGAAAGTCAACCGTCTTTGGAAGAGGCTGGTGTAGGTAGAATTTTTAAGACTACGGAAGGTAATTGGGCATATATGAGTGGGAGGGGTTGGTACAATGCCACCTATAATGAAATATCCAGACAACCAAAATTTATCATTCGAGATGAAAATTTTAATTTAATTAAATATGATACGTTTGGGATTGCAGACAACGCTGTAAATGGACTTTATAATACTATACAATTAAGAGCAGGAGGCTGGCTGGCAGTCGGAGTCAAACCTGCGAATTACCCAATCTCGCCTGTACCGATGTGGTATAATTCTTTTTCTGGTTGGTTCGTGCGCCTCGACGGTCAAGGCGACCAAATGTGGAGCAGGGTAGATACGGCATTTTGGAGCGTAGAAACCGGCTCAACTAACTACCTATACGATGCAGTAGAGCTGCCGAGCGGCAGCATCATCGCTTGTGGATACAGTCGCACTTACGAACCAGAGCCTAAAGATTGGGGGTGGTTGATAAAGGTTAGTAAGGACGGATGTGTAGATACACTGAACTGCGCGCCATTAAATACATTTGATAAAAATATAATGAAAAGTGAACTAAACATATATCCAAACCCAACACAATCTGTAATAAACTTTAAAAGCGAAGGAATAGAATTATGGGATAAAGTAGAAATATTCAACGTAACTGGGCAAATAATTAAAGTATTAAACGAAACGAAAGAAGATAAAATTTATCTAAACGATTTAGAAGACGGGACTTATTTCATAAGACTGACCAAATCAAACAAATCGGCAACGAGAAAAATAATAAAAATACGATAATAACGCCTCAAACCTACTACATCAAGATTTTTTTGACAGAGATTTTTAGACGTAGCTTATTGAAATTTAACTTTTAAAGAGAGGTTTTCAACTTTCCCTCCCCCCCCAAAAGTCCGTCGCTCGAAATGTGTTTTCGAGCGACGGTTTTTTTGTGTGGATTTTTTTATCTTTGCACCCGCAAACGGACGCTTTGGCGCGAAGACCAACAAAAAATTATGATACTTTCAGACAAAAAAATTGCGGACGCTGTCCGATGTGGCGATATTGTGATAGAGCCGTTTCGCCCCGAATGTCTGGGGACGAACTCCTACGACGTGCATTTGAGCCGCTACCTCGCCGTCTATCAAGACGCGGTTTTAGATGCCAAAAAGCACAACCTGACGGAAGAAATTATCATCGGAGCGGACGGCTTCGTGCTGCAACCCAACGTGTTGTATCTCGGAGCGACCGAAGAATATACCGAAACGCACCGCGCCGTCCCGTTTTTGGAGGGCAAATCGAGCGTCGGGCGGCTCGGGATTGATATCCACGCCACAGCAGGAAAGGGCGATGTAGGGTTTTGTAATCACTGGACACTCGAGATTTCGTGCGTCCTGCCCGTCCGCGTGTATGCAGGTATGCCTATCGGACAGTTGATTTATTTCGCCGTCGAGGGCGACATCGAGAATCTGTATCACAGCAAAAGCGGCGCAAAATACAAGCAGCGCAGCGTCCGACCAGTGGAAAGTATGATGTGGAAAAATAAATTTTAGAGGATTATTGGGCAACAAAAAAACCACCGCGTCGGTCAAGACGAAGTGGTTTTTTTTGTGATCTCGTCGGGATTCGAACCCGAGACCCTTTGATTAAAAGTCAAATGCTCTACCGGCTGAGCTACGAGATCTCCTCGTTTTGCACTACTTATTTCGTAATGCGGTGCAAAGGTAAGTCATTGATTTGAGAATACCAACAAAGAATGTATGATTTTTTTGAAAAAAAATTATTTTTATTCGTCGGTCTTTATTTTACTGCATTTGGGAAATGAGAAAAAATAAAATACTTCGTTTTTTTTCTAATAAATTCATTCAACAAACACGGCTGCAAAGGCACTTTTTTATAAAAAATCACAATGCTTTGTTAATTAGCAGTCAAATATTTGTAGATGTCACAAAAAAGGTAGATTTTGCACTTGATTTGATTTTCAAACGAAGTCAGAACACAATAAATTATTTATTTAAAACACGAAAAATTGTATGATTATGAAAAAGTTTTTTTTATCATTTGTAGCCTTGTTGATGGTCGCCTTGTCGAGTACTTGGGCGCAAACTTTGGAGATAAAGGAAGACGATAAGGCGATGAGCCAAGGCTCGAAGCCGTCGGTTTCTACTACGCTGCCGGGCGTGACGATAAAGTTCGCAGAAAAATCTTGGAAAAAATTTGCGGACGAGTGGGACGGAAAAAATAAAAAAAATAAAGACCTCAACGAGTGGTTTGTGGACAACGCAAAAATCGCCGCTATCGGCGGTGCCAACACCGTAGATGTCTATGCGCGGCTCGAAGAAGCGGGCAGCAACGTGAATGTTACGATGTGGTTTGACCTCGGCGGCGGCTTCGTCAATAGCAAAGATTATCCCGAAAAAGAGAAAGAAGCCGAGTCTTTGTTGCGCCGTTTTGGAGTGCAAACACTCCAAGATATGACCAAAGAACGCATCAACGAAGAGCAAGACAAGCTCAAAAATATGGAAAAAAAGCTCCGTAATTTAGTGAGCGACAACGCCGACTATCACAAAGACATAGACAACGCAAAAGATAAAATCAGAAAAGCAGAAGCAAGTATCGCTAGCAACGAAAAAGACCAAGCTACTTCAAAAGCATCTATCGAAACGCAACAAAAAGCACTCGAATCTATCAAGAAAAGTTTGGACGAGATTAAGTAATTTTTCTCGGAGCGCGTAAAAAAAGCCTGTCACAAAGTGTTTGTGATAGGCTTTTTTTATCTGCTTTTTTCGCTATAATTCTTTTAGCAAAAACTGTCCCGTATAGCTCGCTTTGCACTTCGCGACCTGCTCGGGAGTGCCTACACAGACGACGGTGCCGCCGCGCCAGCCGCCCTCTGGTCCCATATCTATCAAGTGGTCGGCAACGCGGATAACGTCCATATTGTGCTCGATGATGATGACGGTGTTGCCTTTATCCACCAATTTTTGCAGCACATCGAGGAGCTTCCGAATGTCCTCAAAGTGCAGTCCCGTAGTGGGTTCGTCGAGAATGTAGAGCGTGTTGCCAGTGTCTTTTTTAGAAAGCTCTTCCGCCAGCTTGACGCGCTGCGCCTCGCCGCCCGAAAGCGTGGTAGCTTGCTGCCCAAGCGTGATGTAGCCGAGTCCGACCTCGTCGAGTGTGCGCACTTTTCGGAAAATAGACGGAATATTTTTAAAAAATTCGACTGATTCTGTGACGCTCATTTCCAGTACATCGTTGATGGATTTGCCTTTGTACAGCACTTCCAGCGTTTCGCGGTTGTAGCGTCTGCCCAAACATTTTTCGCAATCTACTTCCACATCGGGCAAAAAATTCATCTCGATTACTCGCTTTCCACCGCCTTCGCAGACTTCGCAGCGTCCGCCTTTCACGTTGAATGAAAAACGTCCGGGCTTGTAGCCTCTGATTTTTGCTTCGGGAAGCTCCGAAAATATTTTCCGAATATCATTGAAAACACCTGTGTAAGTAGCAGGATTGGAGCGCGGCGTGCGACCAATCGGCGACTGGTCTATCTCGATGACTTTGTCCAAATGCTCCAATCCCGAAAAACTCTTGTGAGCCAACGGTCGCTTGAGGCTGTTGTAAAAATGCTGGCGCAAAATTGGGTACAGCGTTTCGTTGATGAGCGTGGATTTGCCACTCCCCGAAACGCCCGTGATGCAGCACAGAACTCCCAACGGAATCTCTATACTCACGTTTTTGAGGTTGTGCGCCGTTGCGCCCCGAAGCTCCAACTTTTTTCCGTTGCCCGTACGCCGCGTTTTGGGCGTTTCTATTTTTTGGATATTGTTGAGGTATTCCGCAGTCGTGCTGTTGTTTTTGATAAAAACAGACGGCACGCCCTCCCCTACCAACTGCCCGCCGAGCTTGCCCGCGCCCGGACCCAAATCAAACAAATAATCGCTCGCCAACATAATATCCTTGTCGTGTTCGACCACCAACACCGTGTTGCCGATGGCAGTCAGCTCACGCAGAGCTTGGATAAGTTTTTGATTGTCGCGCTGGTGCAGCCCGATACTTGGCTCGTCGAGAATATAAGTAATGCCCGTCAGTTGGGAGCCGATTTGGGTCGCCAATCGGATTCGTTGGCTTTCGCCACCCGAAAGCGTGCGCGACTGGCGGTTGAGCGTCAAGTAATCCAGACCTACATGGAGCAAAAACCCAAGCCTCATTCGTATTTCTTTCAGCACATCTTTTCCTATCAGTTGCTGCCGCTCACTGAGCGTATCCTCCAAGCCTACCGTCCAGTCGGCGAGTGCCGAAACGTCCATATTGGCGAGTTCGGCGATATTTTTTTCATTTATTTTAAAAAATAAAGACTCTTTCCGAAGTCGCTGCCCGCCGCAGTCGGCGCAAACATCTACGGTCATAAAATCTTCTACCCACTGGCGGATTTTTTCGGACGTAGTTTCGTCGTTCCAACGTTTCAACATCGGGATTAAGCCCGTCGCTGCCAAGTCGTAAATTTGGAGGTCAGATTGCGGAACGCTGCTCGGCAAGGCAAAAGTTTTTCCTTCACCGCCGTACAGGATTAAATCAAGGGCTTCCTTCGGAATATCTTTGACGGGCGTAGCGAATGTAAAATTGAATTTTTTGGCAATCTGCCGCAGTTGGACGAACATCGAATTTTCGCGCACTTCGCCGAAAGGAACAATGGCGGCATCGTTGATGCTTTTCGAGTCGTCGGGAATTACTTTTTTCATATCCGCACTCGCCACCTCGCCCAAGCCTTTGCACGACGGGCAATATCCATACGGCGAATTGAAAGAAAATGCATTAGGCGACGGCTCTTCATAAGAAATACCTGACTCTGGACACATCAAATGTTTGCTAAACATCTGCAACTCGTTGCTGTCGGCATCTATCAACATCATCAGTCCGTCCCCCATATTGAGTGCCATCTGGAGCGAGGCTACGATACGGTCGCGGCGGTCTTCACTCACTACAAGCCTATCCACGACCACCTCGATGTCGTGCGTCACATAGCGGTCAATTTGCATAGCTGGCGCAATATCTACCAACACACCGTCAATGCGGACTTTGGTAAAACCTTGCTTTCGGACTTGCTCAAAAAGCTCTCTGTAATGTCCCTTGCGCGCCCGCACGAGCGGCGCGAGCAAAATTATTTTTTTTTCTTTAAAATTTGTAAAAACCTGCGCAATCATCTGTTCTTCGGTGTAGCGAACCATTTTTTTGCCCGTCACATACGAATACGCGTCGCCTGCCCGAGCAAAAAGCAAGCGCATAAAATCATAAATTTCGGTAATCGTGCCGACGGTAGAGCGCGGATTGCGCCCAGTCGTTTTTTGTTCGATAGAAATAACTGGCGAAAGTCCCGTGATTTGCTCCACGTCGGGACGCTCCATTTCCCCGATAAACTGGCGGGCGTAGGCAGAGAAAGTTTCCATATATCGACGTTGCCCCTCCGCATAGATAGTGTCGAAAGCCAACGAAGACTTGCCGCTTCCACTGATGCCCGTGATGACGACGAGCTTGTTGCGCGGAATCCGCACGCTCAAATTTTTTAGATTGTGTACCTTCGAGCCGATGACTTCTAAATAGTCGAGGTCAGGAATCGTGGCGATGGTATCTTCTTGTTGTATCATATTTCTTTTATCCAGAACCGCAAAAATACACAAACAAGCGAAAGTTGCGGCAGGTTGCAGAAAATAATAGAAAACTTTTAAGGAACGTGTCTAAAATAAATTACCCAAGTTTTTCTTCATTCTTAATCAAAAGGAACGCGTCCAAAATAAGTTACTGTATTCTGACTTGTCTTTTGAGCCAAAACTGCGTTAGATTTTCG
>JAYWGG010000095.1:0-7855 GCA_043778415.1 Saprospiraceae bacterium | reverse complement strand
ACAAAACTCCGAAAAACTTCGGGGTCAGTAAATACTTTTTTAAAATAAACTTCATTGTCCAAATTGACTAATCGCATGGCACAGTTTTTTAGTTTTTTTTATCAATAAATATCAACCTTTACGGCGTTATTGTCTGTATTTTATGTAAAAATAAAATTTTAACTCGAATAAAAAAATAGCTTGATTTGCAGCAAAATACGCCCAACAAAGATACACTTTTTTAGCCAGAAATAGCCCAAATCTCGTTTATTTTTTTTACATGGCAGCGTTTGCTCCGTCACACTCGTTTCATTTCAGATTAAAAAATAATCAAAAAAATATGATTTATTACTTAAAATTTGATAATATGAAAAAATATTCCGAACATTGCACTCGGCTTTAGACCCAAACCTGAATCCATACTCGAAAACTGACTTTACCGATTACCGAAACATGATTACCTACTACGTCCCGTACCGCCCGCTTTACTTTGGATTTCTCCAAAGTTCAATACCTACAGAGTAACTTTTTGACCCAAGTTTTGTCGCTTTGCGCTTGCGTGTAGCCGACTTACAACTTTAATTTATCGAACCAATTTCAACTGTACCCAACTGAAATTTAGCAGTCGCTCCCGTTTGGGACGGCGTGCTGACTATCGTGTTTATGTTGAAAAAAAATCCACCATTCTGCGCCCTGCACGAAGTGCGTCCGCTATGGTATTGTTTTTATTATAAAAAAAATGAATCTTAATTTTTTAGAATATGAATTATAAAATAAAACTCTTCGTAGTCACATTTTTGACTATTTTTTTCAGTAGTTGGTGCAGCCTCCCAGAGCTGGCAGCCCAAGTTACGATTACCACTCAAGCGATGAATGTAAATCATACTTGCAGTGGCGGCAACGCCAATTCGGCTTACCAAGCATGGCTCGCCAATCATGGCAACGCAGTAGCGAGCAGTACCTGTGTGACCAACCCTCCGGGCTACACATGGGCGGACGTTTCTAACATTCCGTTGGGAGCTTGCGTGAATGGTGTTCGTTCTTCAACGGTTACTTTCAAAGTGACCGACAATATCGGCTGTATTGGCTCTTCCGCCACCACAGTTGCAACGTTCCGAGTAGTAGATAACAGCACGCCCAGCATCACAACAGGTGCACAGTCTACGGCTGTAAATTGCGACGGCGCAGGAAACGTGAATGACCTTAACACTTGGCTCATCACTCGCGCAGGCAGTGCAGCATCAGATTCTTGCTCCGCCACCCCCAATCTGACTGTCACCTACAGAATCAATGGCGCAGATGTGACCGCCGCCCAAGTACAGGCTGCGCTTGCCAGCTCCATCGCAAGCATAAATGCGAGTGGCAGCTGCGTAACGATGCCTTTTACGTTTGGCACCACCACTTACACGCAAGTAAAAGGCTACGTAGTAGTAGAGTTTCGCTACACAGACGATTGCGGCAAGGCTGCTACGGCTGGTCCAGTGGCATTTGTGGTGCAGGACAAAGTTATACCAACGATTAGTCTCGCGCCTGCGCCTTTGAACGTGCAGTGCGATGCTGTTGACATTAATACAGCACTTGAGGCTTGGTACTATTCTGCGGGAGGTGGTATTGCTACAGATGGTGGCTGCAGCAATGTGACTCTTGTACCCAATATTTCGCTTGATACAGCTAAAATGAATTTAGCCGCTTCACGAGCCTCCGCAGCCACCTGCGGAAATACGGGTTTCGTGGAAGTTAGTTTTACCGCAACAGATGTCTGCGGAAATACCAATCCAAATGCCGCATTGATAAAATTTTCAGTAATAGATGGCATAGGACCAAAGATAACAGGCGCAACCGATACAATAACGGAATGTGCGAGCAATACCAATCCTGCACTCAACCAAACGCAACTTCAAGCGTGGCTCAACAATCACGCAGGCGCAATAGCTTCTGATGCTTGTAGCTCGGCGGTTACTTGGTCTTATACTTGGACAGATGTAAATGGCAATACAGGAACATCTCCTACTCCTCCGACCGTCCAAGCCAATCGCTGTAATTGGTTCGTAGATGTTAAGTTCATAGCTACCGATGAGTGTGGAAATAAATCAAATGTAGATTCTCGTTTTTCGCTGAAAGATACCCAAGCTCCTACGTTTACGTTTGTTCCTGCTGACGCTACGGTGTCGTGCAGTAATATTCCGTCCGCAGGAACGCCCACGGCTTCCGATAATTGCAATGCGATGGTAGTAGTTTCTTTTACACAAGTACGCACCAACGGCAACTGCCCAAATAGATACACCTTGACTCGCACATGGATTGCGACAGATGATTGCAACAACAGTAAAACTGCTTCGCAAGTAATCACAGTGCAAGACAATACAGCTCCTTTATTTACTTCGCCGCTTCCGAGCAATATTACAGTGAATTGTGATGCGGTTCCCGTTGCTGTTGCGCTCAATGCGACGGATAATTGTGATTCGGGTACGGGGGTATTCATGGCTAAAGAGACATCTACCAAAGGCACCAACCCCAATGCTTGTAGCTTTTTTTATAGTTACGCCATCACTCGCACTTGGACAGCAACCGACGCGTGCGGAAATTCGACTGCACATACACAAATCGTGACGGTGCAAGACGTAACTCCGCCAACGGTAAAGCTGTTGGCAGATATTACGATTGAGTGCAGCCAAGATACTACTCCTGCCGTAACGGGAACGCCTTCTGCAACTGATAATTGCAGCCCCGTGATTAAGACCTACAAAGACGTAACAACTCGTGATTATCTCAACCCAAATAATTGCGGAAACTACAGCTATACCATCACGCGCACTTGGACGATTCGGGACGTGTGCGACAACTTTACTCTGCCTTCGTCAGCGTGGAACTTGGTGCAAACAATAACGGTGAGAGATACCAAAGCACCTACGGCTTCACCAGCGTCAAGCGACCGAACCATAGATTGTACTACGGCGGCGGCGGCTGATGCAGCCTTTTTGGCATGGGTAGCAGACAACGGCGGCGGCAGATATACCGACAACTGCAGCGACGTGAGAGTTTTTGCAGCCGTTCCCGGCTCTTACACCATCAACAATGGAGTTTTTGCGAACAATCAAAATTATACTCAAGTGGGCGGCTTGAACGCTCCTGTTTGCCCTTCGGCGGCGGGCGTTTATCGTCAAGAAACAGTGGATTTTATTATTTTTGACAGATGCAACAATGCGCTGGTCAATCGGGCGACTTTCACGGTGCGCGACAATACGCCGCCAGTTTTTGATACTTGCCCGAAAGATTTCACGGTTGATGCAGCAGCAGGTATTTGTGCCGAAACAGTCAAACTCGTTGCGCCAGTTATTTCTGATGCTTGCTCCAACGGTACGGCAGTTTATAACAACACGGTATCGCAAGCTGTTCCCTTCATCGTGAATGGCGATGAGGTATTAGTACCCGATTTTTCGGCTGCCAACGGCAATGCGTTTTCATTCGCGGTGCCGGCTCCGCCGATAGGTGCCAATGGCAACGCAACGCTAATCGTTACTTTAAACAACATTGATGCGGAAGAGATGACCGAATATTTTACTATCATCGGAGATGACGGCAGCATACTCATGCAGACTCGCAACACTACTACGCAATGCGGAAGTGTGCCGACTATGATAATGATTCCAGCCGCCACGCTCAACGCTTGGGCAGCCGACGGGATTATTAATATTTCTTTGCTCAACCACAATCCTGCGCCGTTGGCGGACAGATACGGTATCAACCAAATCTGTCCGAATGCGAGCATTGTGACTTCTTTGACTTATAATTACAATACTCTCAACAACATCGGCTACCAATACAGTGTAGATGGAAGTGCGTTGGTAGCAGTCAATCCGATAGCAGACGTGTCGCAAACTTTGAATGTCGGCGTACACAGCATCTTGTATGTGGCGACCGATTGCGCAGGCAACACTTCTGCTTGCACTTACAAAATAACGGTAAGAGATGTAGAAAAACCTCTTGTAACTTGCCCGACCGACTTTGCAGCAAATACAGATTTGGGTTTGTGCGCTACCAAAGTCACTTTGCCTTTCCCACAGTCTGTGTCCGACAACTGCGGTTTTGCGACTACTAACCAAACTGTCAATCAATTTTTGACTTATACCTACAACCCGAATCTTCTGGCTTATTATGCCAACAATCGGACGTTCAATTTCAATATCGTAGCTGCGAATGCTATCGGCTCGCAGGCTACTTTGACCATCAGTTTGTTGGCTTCGAATGCAGCTCCGGGCGGCAATTTCAGCATTTTCGGAGAAGGAAATACATTTCTTGGGACAGTCACTCCGAATAGTTGCACAGTGGCGAGTTCGTTCACTTTTAATATTTCAGTTGCTACCTTCAACGCTTGGGCGGCTGACGGAGTAGTGACGATTACAGCCATTGCAAATACGCCAACCATCGCATCGCCCGGAGGTATTACGCCTTGCACAGGTGCTGGCACCACGCCAGTAACTGCGAATGGTGGCACAGACGGCAAAAGCAATCTGAACGCAACGCTTTCTTATTCGCCATTGAGTAATATTACTTATTCCGTAGTGGGCGCGACGACCATTGCCGCTACACAGTTCGGAAGTCCAGCTTTCAGCCCAATGCCTACGCTGAATGGCGGCTCGAATACCGTGACTTACACCGTAGCAGACTTGGCGGGCAATACTGGGATTTGTAGTTTTGTAGTGTCTATCAATGACAACCAAGCACCCAAAGCAGTGTGTGCGGACACCGTCGTTTATGTGAATACCAACGGACAGCCGACGGTCATCACGCCGTCATTAATCAATAAAAATAGCTCTGATAACTGTGGATTTACGATGACCGTAGATGCGCCGAATACATTTGACTGCACGATAGCAGGTACGACGGTAGTTGTAACTTTGCGCGTGACAGACAATTCGGGTGCGCAAAGCACTTGTACGGCGTTGGTTCGTATCGAAACAGAAAAACCACTTCCGACATTCAAATTGGGATTGTGTAGCAGCGACACGTTGTTTTTGTTTGCCAATCCGCCGACAGGTGTTTTCACTTATTTGTGGTCAGGTCCGAATGGATTTGTTTCTGCATTGCAAGATCCAAAAATTCCCAATCCGCAAGCAGTGAACGCAGGTTCATACAGCGTGACGATTACGAATGTGAGTTTTTCTTCTTGCTCCGCCACAGGCATCGTGCAGGTTCCGATTACTTCGCAGCCCAACACGCCGAGCATTTCGGCGGATAGTTTGCAAATTTGTAACAATATGACGATTCGCTTGCGCACCCAACCCTACACGGGGGCGAATGTGCAATACCAGTGGTATCTTGGAGTTCCTTCTACGGGGACTTTGGTAGCGACCACCAGCGTTCCGTTGTTTAATATTCCCAATCCTGCGACAGGAACTTTCTCTTACTATGTGATAGTAAAAATCCAAACTTGCGTTTCCAACCCGTCCGCTCCTGTGTCGGTTACGGTTTCTTCTTCGCCTACGGCAACGGTGAATCCTACGACGATTACTATTTGCGAAGGCGAAAATATTCAGTTGGGAACTCAAGCGACGGGCGTAAATTACTCGTACCAATGGACAGGACCGAGCGGCTTCATGTCGAGTGCGCAGAATCCGACTGTGATTACGAATGCGCAGACGTTTCAGGGAGGAAATTACAACCTTATTATCAAGGCGAATGGCTGTGCGTCGCTGCCTGCCACGACCGCTGTTACCGTCAATCCGCGACCAGCGAAACCGCTTTTGTCGTCTGTTTTTGCGTGTATCGGAGATAATTTAACTTTGACAACGAACATTCCAAACGGAAATAGCTACGAATGGACTGCACCGAATTTGGCAACTTATATGACTTCAAATAATAGTTTGACCCTCGTAGCGACAGCGTCCATGAAAGGCAACTGGCGCGTATCGGTAACTCGCAACGGCTGCAAATCCGAAACATCGGACTTGACTTTCGTAGATGTAGAACCCAAACCAGTCGTGTTGGCAACTTACCAATCGCCTGTTTGCAACAACTCTACGATAAAATTATTGAGTGGCGCAGCCCAAAACGGAGTAAATTTAGTTTGGACCAATGGTCTTGGACTTATCGTCGGGACGGGTTCAAATATCGAAATTCCTGCACCGACGACGGCTGGAAATTACACCTACACCGTCACGGCAACCTCTTCTTTCGGCTGTACCTCTTCATCGAGCGTCGCAGTAATCGTAAGTGCAGTACCGACGGCGGCTGTAGCGAATGCAACGCTGAAAGTTTGTGAGGCTTCTACCTTACAGTTGGGCAGCCCGAGTGTGGGCGTTGGCTTCACTTACCAGTGGACGGGACCGAATGGATACACATCGAATCTCCAAAATCCGCCAGTTATTGCCAACATCACGCCTGCGCAAGCGGGTCTGTATAGTTTGGTTGTTACCAACGGCGGCTGTAATTCTGCACCAGCTTCGACCAACGTGACGGTTACTTTGCGTCCCGCAAAACCATTGCTAACGTCGGCTTTCACTTGCGCGGGAGATACTTTATTTTTGACTACCAACAACAACACCGCAGACGTGTATCACTGGATAGCACCGAATTTTACGCAATACACTTCCCAAGTCAATCGCTTAGCGATTTCGCCTGCGTCACTTACGCTCAAAGGCAAATGGCGAGTGTTTGTCACTTTCAACGGTTGTGACTCCGAAGTATCTGACGAAACAGCCGTAGATGTGGAGAATAAGCCAGTCGTGCAAGCGAGCTATCAAACGCCTGTTTGCGTTGGTACTACGTTCCGTTTGTTGTCTAATCTGCTGCCGATTGGCGTGACTTATACTTGGAAAAATGCAGCAGGTGTCACTGTTGGGATAGGACAAAACGTGGATATTGTAGCGCCAGCGCAGCCCGGAAACTACATTTATACCGTTACTGTCGTCACGCCGAATGGCTGCGGAAGTTCTTCGAGTGTCACTGTTTTTGTCAATCCATTGCCGATAGCGTCAGTGGCTCAATCCACTGTTACGGCTTGCGAAGGCAGCAATATCCAGTTGAGTGCTACTTCGACTGGCTCGGGCTACACTTACCAATGGACAGGACCAAACGGCTATAGCTCGAATGCACAAAATCCTCCAATCCTGAACAATGTGACGGCTTTTCAGGGAGGAAATTATCAGCTCGTAGTGAGCAACAACGGCTGCTCTGCAACCGCTAATACCATAGTGGCGATAAATCCACGACCTGCGAAACCTACAGTTTCATCTACTTTTACTTGCGTGGGCGACAGCTTGATATTGACTACGAATATTCCGAATCCTTCTGATAATCTAATTTATCACTGGACATCGCCGACTTTTTTGCAATTCACGACCAATGTAAATCGTTTGGCACTCATCGCCGCTACGAATCTGAAAGGCAACTGGAAAGTATATATCTCATCACCCAACGGCTGCGAATCCGAAGCATCGGAGCTGACATTCGTAGATGTGGAGAACAAACCCGTCGTGCAAGCCAATTATCAAAATCCAGCTTGTAACAACGGTACGATAAAATTGACTTCCAACACCCTGAACGGAAATATCACTTATGTTTGGAAAAATGCCAACGATACGATAGTAGGAGTTGGACAAAATTTAGAAATTCCGTCGCCAGTGGCTCCCGGAAATTATATCTATTCGGTCACGGCTTCTACTCCGACGGGTTGCGCAGGAACTTCTGTCGTGACAGTCGTGGTGCGCCAGTCGCCAGTCATCACGGCTGTTAGCAACAATGCGCAGCAATGTGTGACAGGTGCGCAAAATATTCGATTGACTCCGACTATTTTTCCAGTAGGCAACGGCACTTATTCGTACCTGTGGATTGGCTCTAACGGATTTTCGTCCGTAGATTCTTTCCCAGTGCTTCC
>JAYWGG010000094.1:0-7859 GCA_043778415.1 Saprospiraceae bacterium | reverse complement strand
TCCGACGAAGCCCTCATCAATCGCATGGGATTCAACAACGACGGCGTGGAAGCGTTGGTGGCACAGCTAAAAAAACCACGCCCTAACGGAGTAATCATCGGCGGCAACATCGGAAAAAACAAAGACACTTCCAACGAAAATGCGCTCGACGATTATGTGATTTGCTTCGAGGCTTTGTTTGATTATGTGGATTACTTCGTGGTCAATGTCAGCTCGCCCAACACGCCCAATCTGCGTGTTTTGCAAGAAAAAGAACCGCTTACCGCCTTGCTTTCTCACTTGCAAACACTCAACCAAAAGCGCGACACGCCCAAGCCGTTGCTACTCAAAATCGCACCTGACCTCACGGATAGCCAACTCGACGACATCGCAGAAGTCGCCCACGCGACGCGGCTCGACGGCATCATTGCCACCAACACTACCATCGCCCGCCATGGGCTGAACACTGACGAAAGCGAGCTGGCAGCTATCGGCATGGGCGGTTTGAGCGGCGCGCCACTTCGCAGCCGTGCGACCGAAGTAATCCGATATTTGAGCCAAAAATTGGACAAAAAAATACTCATCATCGGAGTCGGAGGCATCGGCTCGGCTGCCGACGCACTCGAAAAGATAGCCGCAGGTGCCGCACTCGTCCAGATTTATTCGGGCTTGGTGTACGCTGGACCCGCTTTGGTAAAAAAAATCAACTGCGAACTTTGTCGGAAATAAAAAAAATTTGGCACTCTTTTTGAACTCAATAAAAAGACTCTAATAAATTTTCCCACCGACGATTTTGTGGCCCGCTTCGTTGCCTTTTGACGGAAGCCGCCCTACATTTTTTCACAACAGACTTTTTTCATTTCACTCATTCTATTTCGAGGGTGGCGTTCTGCCCTTCCATCTATTTTTTTTACCCTTTTTATCCAAAACCCTATGAATGTTATGATACCTGAAAAAAATGAAAATTTATTTTACAAAGACATTAGATTTTGGCTCGTCCTTGCGTCCATGCTTACTTTGGCGGTGCTGATGCTGCGAAGCTATCCCGTCCTCAATCATTAACGCCTCCCGAAAACGTTACTCGGCAATAAGTTTTTTTAGCGCTTCTTGGGCTTTTCGTTGAATATTTTTTTCTGCAATAATTCGCGGAGCGGCAGCGCGCTCGGCACAATCCACTATCGGGCAACGCTCGCAGGTAACATTGACCTCCACGACAGGAATGGCGGCATCGTCCCAGAACCGAATGACTTTTTTGAGATGCTCGTCTATCAGCAAACCAACCGTGACGCTCACTTGCAGCGACGACGGCGCGTGCTCGGTGCGGGCAATGGTGACGCACAAATACTCGTCGTTGGTACCGTGATAGCGCGTGCGCTGGATACCGATAAGCGGCTCGTGAGAAGTGTGAGTGTTCAGTTTTTTCAACAATATAAACGATTCCCAACGCTCGCAGTAGTGTTCGCGGAGGCGATTGGCGTGCGGCTGGTGCCGACGATTGAGGTGCAATTCTTTGTCCATCACGACCGTGTTGGAGGCGGGATTGCGCACGAGGCGGAAGAAAAATAATTTTTCAAGACCAAAAAAACGCGGAAGAACGTTGAAACGTTGGAACAAAATTTCGGGCGAAACATCGTATTGAGTCAGCAGTTTTTGTAGTTTTTCGGGCTGCCAAGTCTGCGAATCAAAAATATTTTTTAGGGCTTCGATAGCTCCTTCGCGGCTCACGAGCAAGCCAAAAGCGAAATAATTTGCTTTAAAATTATTTAATACCTGCTCGAAAGAAGTCGCTTGCCCGACGGAAGAAGTCGTAGGGCGGTCGGCGAGTTCGAGATAATTGAAGGCAATTTCTTTGCCATACTGCCGCGCTTTCTGGCGGTCGCTCAACTGCGCATTGAGCAATAATTTTTTTTGTTTTTGAATAAAAACCGAGCGGAGATGTTGGAGTTCGGGGTGTTCGGAAAGTCCGTTTTCGGAGATGACATACTGATATTTTTTTTCTAAAATAGCTTTCAAATCGGCTGTCGGCACTCGACTGTGAGTGGTGATGCTGTGCTGCGACACAAAATTATCCAACGCATTTTCGATGTCTTCCAAATAATTGTTGTGCATTTCTTGATAAGCACGCATCGCTACCAAATAAAAATTTTCCTCCCGCAGTGCGAAAAGTCGAGCCGTTTCTACCAACGCCGAGATGAATGCGCCGACTTTGATAGGTGCTTCGGCGATGATTTCGACGACTTTGGACAGGTCGATACCGAACAAATAGAGAGGGATTTCTTGCAAAAAATTGGAGCGCAGCAACTCGCCGAGCGGTGCCAAATTCCGTTTGAGTTCGGACGATTGAAGCTCCGCAACACTGCTGCGGAGGGCTTTGGCGAGGTCAGATGTTTTCTCTTCGCGCGGATATTTTTTTCCTTTTTCTATCTCGTTGAGGTAAGAAACCGAAATACCCGCCTGCTCCGACAACTCCACCAACGACAGCCCCAACTCCGACCGAAGTTGGCGCACTTTCAATCCTAAAATAATCCGATGATTTTGTGTAATATTTTTTTTCTGACTCATTTTGTTGTTTTGTATTGCCGCCGCACAGTTAAACTGAAGTTACTGACACTTTCGAGGTGTCGGTGACTTAACACTTAATTATTTTCTCGCGGGTCGGTGCCGTTGCAAAACACCAGACCGATACCGATATTGATGAGTCGCTCGCGCATGCTGCCCAGATTTTGGTTGGGTGCGAGGGCGTTGCCCAAAGCCTTCATTTCGGTTGCCGTCCAAGGAATCTGGATATATGGGCGCAAGCTGGCTCGTATCAGACTGTTGCCCCCCAACTGAAATTCGAGAAAAAGATGGCTTGTAAGTTGGCTCGAATTGACCAGTGTTTTGGTCGTCGTTTCGGTCGAAAGTCGGGAATTGATTTTGACCGTTGCCCAGTCGAGCGTTGCGCCTATCCAGAGCCATTCGATGGGCGTGGCGGCTGTTGCGCCGAGCGAAAAAGCATTGTCGCTGAAGTTCAGACTTTGGGTAGATTTGGTCGCTTGCCCTACGGGCTGCAAGGTAGCGCGGAGCGGATTGAACTTAAGAAAATACGTCGCTTCGAGCGCGAAATCCTCTATTTGGTAACGCAAACCCAACTCGACGACATTCATAAAAAGCAGTCGCGGCATCGCCTTGACGAGGTCAGCGCGGTTGCTCTCGTTGTAGGCTCGTATGACGCTGTTGGTATAAGCGGGGCTGAATCCCGCCAGATTGTAGCCCGCTTTGATGTTGAGTTGCGCTTGCGCAATACCGATATTTGCGCAGCAGCAACAAAATAAAAAAACTATTTTGGGCGAGCAAAATCTCAACGACGGGCGCGGAAAAGAAAGAGTAGTCATATTTTTGGAAATATTAAAAAAAAATACTGCTTTTAGCCCGCAAAATTACCGAATAAAGTAGAATAAGTAGTTATTAGTCTTTAGTTTTAATTTGTTGTCTTATAAATCACTGAAAATCAAGGATTTATGTTAGGTTGCGATTGGCTTTTACGGAGGTGCGAGAAGTTTTTGACTGTAAGTTACTGACATCTTTGAGATGTCTGCGAAGTCAATGAAGCAACTTTTCCTAATATGTGCAAAATAAATATATGTTTTTATCGAAATTCACTTCAAACCGTATTTTTTGCACCCGTAACTTTGCGGTAATAAGTTACCGACACCTTCGAGGTGTCGGTAACTTCTGTTCCTACACTGTTCCGCACGACACGGTAAGCTACGAGTTTTTTTATTAGACGAAATATTTTCAATCTCATCAAACAACCAAAAGGAAGTGGCTCGAAAATGCAAAAGCCTTTCTAAAATATCCGAAGTAACGTCTTTTTTCTACTTTTGCAAATCTCATTTGCTCTCTATCTTGGCACGGCGTAAGCAAGAAGTTAGATACATTTTTACGAAATGAAAAAAATAGTTTATATTTGTCGCAGTAAATTTTTTTCACAAAAAAATAAAAATGCGTAAACTAATAGTTCTATCCATGCTTTTTTTGGGCTTGCACAATGCGATTTTTGCGCAGCAAAATAAATACACAACCAAAAAAACAGCGACTGGAAAAACGCGCGACCGATACGACAAAGGAATGCAGCGCACCCAAACCGCCGAATGGGACAAAGCTCTCAAACAATTTTCGGAATCTCTGCGCGCCGACTCGACTTTTATAGACGCATGGTTGCAATGGGCGGGCGTGCAGTACGAACTCCAACACTACGCAGAAGCCGAGCGTGGTTTTCTGAAAGCCGTAGCGATTGACAGCAACTATGTGCCGAGAGTTTTTTATACGCTCGGCATTATCGGTTGGAAAACCGACCGCTTCGAGGCAGCCGCAAATTATATGCAGCGATTTTTGAACTTTCCGAACCAAGCGGAAGAAATGAGAGCAAAGGCAATCCAAAAACTCGCCGATAGCCGATTCAGTGCGGAAGCAATGAAACGTCCTGTTGCGTTTCAGCCCGCGCGACTGAACGAAAAAATAAATACCAAGAATTTAGAATTTTTACCCTCCTTCACTGCCGACGACTCCACGTTGATTTTTACGCGCCGCACCCGCAACAACGACGACCTATGGATGAGCAAGAACATCGCTGGCGAATGGCAAGAACCAACTCCGTTGGACGACCTCAACACCGATACCGGCAATGAAGGCGGGCAAACTATTTCGGCAGACGGCAAATTGATTGTGTTCACAGCCTGCGACCGTCCCGACGGCATCGGCAGTTGCGACTTATATTTTTCGGAAAATAAAAACGGCGAATGGTCGAAACCTAAAAATATCGGCGCGCCCGTCAATGAATACGACTGGGATTCGCAGCCTTCACTGACGGCGGACGGCTCGGCACTGTACTTTTGTAGTATCCGAAAAAGTCGTTCCTCCAAAGGTGGCTCCGACCTTTGGGTAAGCTATCGGCAGCCCAACGGCACTTGGGACCCGCCCATCAATCTCGGCGACACTATCAACACCAAAGGCGACGACCAAAGCCCGTTTATCCACCCCGACGGCAAAACATTATATTTTAGGAGCAACGGACGACCCAACTTCGGCGGTTTCGATATGTATATGTCCCGAAAAGATGCCGAAGGAAAATGGACTGCGCCCGTCAATCTCGGCTATCCCCTCAACACGCAGGGCGACGAAGGCGCGCTCGTGGTGAGCAGGGACGGAAAAACTGCCTATTATGCTGCCGACAAAAAAGATAAAATAAGCGGAGAAAGCGACGGAAATTTAGATATTTACAGCTTCACTTTGCCCGAAGCACTCCGACCGCAGCCCGTAGGCTACGTCAAAGCATGGCTGCGTGACGGGCAAACCAAGCAGCCGCTCAAAGATGCAAAATACGAATTTGCGGAGTTTCTAACAGGCAAAAAATTGACTTCTGCGGTCACTGCGGACGGCTCGTTTCTGGTCTGCTTGCCGGCTGGATTCGAGTATTCGCTGGTAGTTTCTAAAGAAAAATATGCCTTTCACTCCGAACATTTCAACCTCACCGACAGCGGCGGCTCCAATCCTGACCGACCTTTTTTGATGAATATCGAACTCACGCCGCTCTCCAACGCTGCCGCCAACACCACCGCGACTACTGGCGCAAACACTGGAAAAGCACAGCCTTCCACAGCCATTATTTTGAGAAATGTGTTGTTTGAAACAGGCTCGGCGCGCTTGCTGAACGCCTCCACCGCCGAACTGAACCGCCTGAAAAGTATGTTGGTAGAAAACCCAACGCTCCGAATCCAAATCAATGGACACACCGACAACGTAGGCGCAGCCGCAGCCAATCAGTCGCTTTCGGAGCAACGCGCTAAAGCCGTCAATGACTTTTTGGTCGCCAATGGCATCGCCAGCAGTCGCCTGACCTACAAGGGATTCGGAGAAACCCAACCGCTGGACTCCAACGACACCGCCGAAGGAAAGCAAAACAACAGGCGAACAGAGTTTTTAATTTTGAATTAGGAAAACTAAAAATCCGTACCCAACGAAAGGTAAATCACAGGCTTTTGGACTTGTTTGGTTTCGATGCCCCACGCGTAATCCGCTCGCACCATGTAGCCAAACAGAGAGCCGTGTAAGCCTACGCCGTAGCCCGCCACAAGCGGGTCGCGGTAGTAATTGACTTTCACCGTCACCGCCGGATTGGAGATAATAGACGTGTTGAGCGGATTGTCTTTGCTGAACGGAGTAAGTCCCTGCCACGCCGTACCGACATCAAAAAAGCCAACGACTTGCAGATTTTTCCAAAAAGAAGACGTTGTATTTGGATTGATGTAGCGAATAATGGGAATCCTCAATTCGGTATTGACAAGTGCGAAGGAACTTCCGTTCCGAATGTTGTTGAAAAAACCGCGCATATTGCTCGCCAAAGTTTGGTAGGCAATATTAGCTTCCGACGGCACTTGAATATCTGTGTTGAACTTCGGAAGCAACCAGCCATCTACGCCGCCGAGATAGTAGAGGATTTGCTCCGAGCCAAACGAAGTCGCCGCCGCTACGCGAGTCGCCCACGTCGTGTATTTATCCAACCGCTCGTAGTGGCGAGCATCTACTCCGACCACGCCCATATAGCCTTTGCCGAGTTGAAATTTCATTTTGTCTATCAGGTCAATCTCAAAACGTTTGGTGACTTCTGCATAGAATTTGTAGCGAGTGCCTACCCGAGAGTTTACGCCCAATTCGAGCGTATTGTCGAAGACATATTCGCCTTTCACGCCAAAACGCTGCTCGTTGAGTGTCGGAGCGTTGAGCGTCTGGTCGTAGGTAGAAAGCTGCGTGACGCGGTCGAGGCGCGCCGTAGCAGTACCCCGAATACTCCTAAACACATCGAGCGGATAGCTGACTTGTGCAATACCAAGCAGCGCTGTCACACGCCGTTTGTCTATCTGGTTTGGGTTGCGCTCCGACTCGGTGGTAATGCTCGTCGAGCGGCGATAGACGGCAAAAGTTTTGTCCAACTGTCGTTTTTTATTCTTGAACAGTACATAATATTCGGAGCCGTTGAAGGAGGTCGGCACTCTAACGCCTGCTTCGAGTTCGTAGTCTTCGAGCAAATCTTTAAAGTTAGCTTTCATCAAAATCCCCGGCGGCGGATAGCTCAACCCATTCGGAAAGCCCGAATAACTGTCCAAACCTCCAAAAAGAAGGCTGTTGTCCATTTGAGTGGTCACAAAATCCATGCGAAATTTGAGGCGATAGGGCGAAATCCTTGCCGTCCGAAATTTGATGACTTCTGGATTTTGGTTGAGATTGAGCAAGGAATTGGTCAAAGAATTTTCGCTTACTGTCGCCATCTGCTGGGGCGTGACGGTAGTTGATTTTTGCAGTGCCATTTGTCCATTTTCTTCTTTCAGAATCACGGTCGGCGGCACTTCATCTTTATCAAATTCGCTCTGAAACGTGTAGTTGTCAATATCCACTTTTCCTGTGTCGCGCTTGCTTTCGGGGATTCTGCGCGTGTCAATAGTCGTATCTGCCGCAACAGAAAGATTGGCTTTGCTTTGCTCTTCGGTCTGCAAGTTGGATTCGGTCGGCGGCGGCGGTGGTGGTGGCGCAGGCGTTTTTCTGCGCAGCTGTCCAGCAAAATTGGTAGGGTACAACTGCAAAGCCGTAGAGTCGGGCGACGGCATTTGGGAGTAAGAATAAAAAGTTGGCACGCCGTTTTCGATGGTCATTTCTGCCAGCAAACCGCTCGGGCGAGCCGCAAAGTGCTGACTTCCGATGCTGCGCGAAAAATTAGTAGCCGCCGAAGAAATACCCACTTTTATCTGCACAGGTCGCTGCCAACTGCTGTCGATTTTTAGAGAGTCGGCTTTTGAAAGCAAAGAATCTTGCGGCAGCACGAGTTCGGACTTGTCTTTGAAACG
>JAYWGG010000093.1:0-7881 GCA_043778415.1 Saprospiraceae bacterium | reverse complement strand
AAAAGTCATATCCCAACAGCATACCAAAACTGTACTGATTGCGGCGAACATCGGTCAAACCAAAAAATTGATAGCTGCCTTCTGCTGAAATATTAAAGCCCCTATAAATTTTTCGTTTCAGCTGAAGGCTTGCCTGTGCGCCCAAAGCAGAAAAATAATTATTGTTACCTATTTCTGATATGTACATTTGCCCGAAGCAAGCAGGCTTATAGTATTGGTGAACGCTTTCACCGCCCAACCTACAGACTGCGCCCGCCTTTGCAAGCACCCCAAACGAGCCGAACAAAGCTCGGTGACTTCTATACACCATATTCAGTTGGTAAAAATCGGCTGACCTATATATTACATCTCCAGGCTTTAGTCTTGTTTGTTGGAGGTCATACTCAATATCAAAAATGCTTTGAAATGATTCTCTTGAGATATTCACTCCCCAATGTTTGTTAAAAAATCGAGTGTATCCTATGAAGACACCTTCATAATTTACCCAACGAGCAAAACTGTTATTAGCGTTGAATCCCGGAAAATGACCTACTTGCATAGGGAGTATTTGGTCGCCAACGAACCCAAAAGCGTGCTTACCTATTTCAAGACTATTTTTTGGATATTTTATTTCTCCGTCTTGCGCCCTTGCAACACTGAATGTACTAAAAATCGTAACGATTAATAAAAGTATTTTTTTCATGTGGTATGGTAATTTTTTTATTTAAGATTTGGCATACGAATGTTTTTTGCAAATATACGAAAAATCTTTCGATTACTTTTGAGCGATATATTTCATATAATCTTCCAGATGACAGGCTTTTTTTACGATAATTCCTTTGTTCACAATCACTCCATAAGGCGTGAAATTCGACCAAAATTCTGTTTCGATAGAGTACGGACTTGCAAAGTTACTTTTCTCTAAATACGACTTCCATGTGACGATTTCATCTTTGTCTTCATAGATTTCATCGGTACTTATTTCAATCACATTTTCTGCCAAAATTTTATTTTCTTTGATGGCTTTTGCAATTTCTTTTCTCTCTCGACGGCAGCCACCGCAAAAGGTAGTACTCAAAAATACAAAATATATCTTATTTTTAGCAAGTGTAATCTTTTGACAGTCAGTTGTTTGATTCTGCACGCCTAATTTTATGGTATCCCAACGACTTTGCTCTACCAAAGTTTTCATCTGAAGTCGCTGCTCGCATTGCTTCCAAAGACTAAAAGTTTCGAGCGTTTTTTTATCCAATTTTTTTAGATAGTCTTGTAAAAAATCTTTTGAAAAAGAACGCATTTCTATCAGCGTTTGAAGATAGTAAAGCTGGATAAAAGACGGTTTCGGCTTCGCCAAATTTGCCCAATAAGGCACTAAATTAGAACTATCGCGGAAGGCTTGCATCTTTATTTGAGCCGCTCCCTCTGCTTTCTCTTTTTCGGCATCGTTCAGCCGCCGAAATGCGTAAAAAACCTCCATCGCCCTTTCGTTGTAAAGAATATTCGTCTGCAAAATAGACTGATATTCTTCACTCCAACAGCCTCGTGGCAAAAATTCTGCATGGACGACATCACCATTCAAAACATTGACAGTCAATTCATTGTCATTTTCGCCCACAAAAATATACCCACTGAACGCGCAGCTATCGGACCGAAAAGTGAGGATAATAGGAAAACTTACTGCCCCATTTTTTTTGAGCCGCAACGTGTCGCAAGCCGCCACCCGCGTCGTATAAATCACTTGCTCACTCGCATCGTAAAAACTTATCGGCAGCAGCGACTTTTTTTCGGATTGGCGGACAATAATATTACAAATATTACTTTCCGCCACACACGAAGTTGCAAAAAATAAAATAGTTAAAAAAATGTTAAATATTTTTTTCATAAATTTTAAACTGATTTAATGTCACCCAAAGAAAAAACCAAACGGCAGTTGCCAAAGACGCACTTTTCATTAGTCGAAATTAACTGCCGTAACGATCAAAGACGTACAAATGCCCTTCAGCATCTGAATATGACACAATTCCGTACTCAAAATTAAATCCTAACGACTTGTATTGAATATCATTATTATTCGCATCGGATATGAACACATTATTGAATATCTTATTTATTATTTGTAGAAATGCCAACTTTTTTGAACTTAACAATGAAACATTTTTTGTTGAATAATCATAGTTGATTAGAATTCCCAAAGGGTTGAAATGGTTTACATATCCGATAATCAAAGATTGGGCTTTCTGAATTTCGGCATCGCCGTAAATATTTGAACTTGCTAATAAGCGAATAGCAACTTTATTGTCATCTGTGATAAAGTCTATCGTGTGGGTTCCTCCTCGATATTTAGTTCCATTGTGTTCAAGAAGATTCATATCAGAAGATACGCTAATATTCATTCGATGCTCATTTGCGTCCTTATCTTTGAATATGGCATATTTTTGTCCCGATGACTGCAAAATGCTCGGCAGCAAAGATTTTAATTCATCAGCCGAGATAAAATCTGGCACTTTGGGTTCTAACTTATCAATAATTTTGTCAGAACAGCCAAAATTTATTGAAAGTAATGCAAGTATTGATATTGCAAGTTTAATAATTTTCATTTTGATATTTTTTATTAGTTTTAAAATTTTAATTTAGTAAACAAAAAAGAAAGATACGAAAAAACCATTCATTCAAACCTAAAAGTTAATGAAATAATTTTTTTCGTCACTTAACCCGTACATACCCAGCCATTACTGCTCAAAAAACATATACTTCCGTCACTATACAAAATGCTAATAGCATATTGCCAACAGTAAATAGACCCATCGGGCCACGTCCTGTTTGTGTTGATTGTAAATGTAGGATTTGAGTTATTCTGTTGAGGAATATTAAAAATCTTCCATTGCGATTGGTCGTTGGTATTTGTTGTAATTACGAACACTGCTATCCAAGCCACTGGCGTGCGTGTAACATTAGGCGGGTTAATACACTTTCCTATGCAAGCCAAATATTGCTTGTCAGTTAAAGGAAGATTGTCGCATTCCTCTCTGCATTTAATCCTATTTTTATGTCTGATACAGTCTACAGCGGAGGTACCAGCACACGGGTCGGCGCACGGGTCGTAATTGAAATTAAAAATACCTGTTGTTGGATTGAAATTTGCTTGGGCATAAGCAGATTTCGGAAATATCAAAAAATTAATTCCACCGCAATAAAAAAAACTAAAACGCTAAAATTTTTCATAATAAAATAAAATTAAACAAAAAATCGTCTGCCGTCTCGTGGCGGACGTGTTTACGTCTGTGTGTTGTATGTTGAGTTTTGCGCAAAACTCAACAAAGAAAGTGACAGAATTTCCTGTTACCAACATCGGTGTCACAAAAATAATGGAGAAAATTATTTTATTTCAATTTTATGACTTATATTTGTTGCGTATTTCGCCATTTAGGTTGCGATATACGCAACAAACCCGTAAAATAAGCCTTCACAAAAATAATAAAAAGTAAAAAATGTATGAACATCAACCAACTGACCGCTCATAAAATAAAAGAACTCCGCCTCAAACTCAATCTACATGCCGACGCAGTAGCTTCTGAACTCCAAATTGACAAAAGCAACTACAGCAAACTCGAAAACGGACGAGTAGAAATTACTATCGCCAAATTAGAAGCGGTAGCTAAAGTTCTCAAAGTACCCATCGCAGCCCTGTTGCCAATTTCGCCATCTTCTAACGTCAATATCAACAACGGCGATTACTCTTGCAACGGTACGCTTATCAACAACTACAACAACGACCCAAAATTGACAGAATCTCTCCAATCCGCCGTTGATATTCTTCACGGTTCGTTGGATAAAATCAAATAAACAAAAAACCGCTAATTTTTTGCGCTACGAAACGCTATCTTTGCCGCCGAACCTAATTTTATCGCATCAAATGAATATTTTAGTCATCGGAAGTGGCGGCAGGGAACACGCTTTGGTCTGGAAACTCCTCCAAAGTCGGCATCGCCCGCAGATTTTTGTCGCGCCCGGCAACGCTGGCACAGCCGAAATAGCGACCAACATCGCCGTTTCGGTGCTGGATTTTGAGGCACTCAAAAATATTGTTTTGCAAAAAAATATTTCGATGCTCGTCGTAGGTCCCGAAGACCCGCTCGTGGCAGGAATTTTTGATTTTTTTCAAAAAGATGAACAGTTGCAGCACGTCCAAGTGGTCGGACCGTCCGCCGAAGCTGCAAAATTGGAGGGCAGCAAAGCCTTTGCGAAAGTATTTATGCAAGAAAATAACATTCCGACTGCCGAATATCAGGAGTTTTCGGTAGAAAATTTGGCAGAGGGAATCGCTTATATTGCCACCCAAACACCCCCGATTGTGCTAAAAGCCGACGGATTAGCAGCAGGAAAAGGCGTTTTGATTTGTGAAAATATTGCGGAAGCGCAGGCAGAATTTCGAGCAATGATTGGCGGAAAGTTTGGCGAAGCCAGCCAAAAAGTCGTCATAGAACAATTTTTGGACGGTGTAGAATTTTCGGTTTTTGCGCTGACGGACGGAGAAAGTTACCAAATTTTGCCGCCCGCGAAAGACTACAAGCGCGTCGGCGAAGGCGATACGGGCTTGAATACAGGCGGCATGGGCGCGGTTTCGCCAGTTCCGTTTGCCGATGCGGCGATGATGAAAAAAGTAGAAGACCGAATCGTGCGCCCGACCATCGAAGGTTTGCAAAAACGAAAAATGACCTATCACGGTTTTGTTTTTTTCGGTCTTATCAGTGTCAAGGGCGAGCCTTTTGTCATCGAATACAACGTCCGATTGGGCGACCCCGAAACGGAAGTCGTGCTGCCGCGTTTAGAAAATGATTTGCTCGAGTTGTTTCTTTCGTTGCGTCAGGGCAATCTGGCAGCGCAAGACATTAAAACCGACTCGCAAGCGGCGGCAACGGTCATGTTGGTAGCAGGCAGCTACCCAAACGAGTACGAAAAGGGAAAAATAATGACTGGTTGGGACACAACGACGGGTAGTTTTTTATTTCACGCAGGAACAAAAAAAGAAAATAATGGCGATATTGTGACAAATGGCGGACGGATTTTAGCAATTACGTCTTTTGGTAAAAATATCAGCAACGCGGTAGAAATCTGTATCCAAAATGCAGAAAAAATAAAATTTGAGGGCAAAAATTACCGAAAAGACATTGGAAAAGACGTTTGAGAAACGTGTCTAAAACAAAGTAAAATTATGAGCGAACCGAAAAAATTTATTCGCAGAAAAAGAGAATTGGCTATCGAAAAAGTGACCGTCACCGGCATCGCCGACAAGGGCAAAGGCGTGGGTCGCGACGCAGAGGGAAAAGTATATTTTGTAGAACACGTCGTACCGGGCGATGTAGTAGATGTGCGCATTTACAAGAAAAAAGACAGTTATTTTGAGGGAAAACCGATACATTTTCACAAATATTCGGACGATAGGCGAGCACCTTTTTGCGAGCATTTCGGCATTTGCGGAGGCTGCAATTTTCAAAATATGACCTACGAAGCTCAGCTTCGGAGCAAGGAAGAAGTGGTAACAAATAGTATTTTGCGCATCGGAAAAGTTGCGGTGGGAGAATTTTTACCGATTATTCCAGCCGATTTTACGGAATATTATCGCAATAAATTGGAGTTCACGTTCTCCAACAAACGCTGGCTGACTGCTGAAGAAATGACAACCGATATGTCCAACTTGGAAAATGTGTTGGGCTTTCATCGTCCGGGTGCATTCGACAAAATCGTCCACATCAACCATTGTTACCTGCAAGGCGACCCCTGCAACGAGCTTCGCAACACGATTCACGACATCGGCATCGAGCAGAATTTGACGTTTTTTGACCTCAAAAGTCAAAAAGGATTTCTCCGAAATGTGATGATTCGCGTCACGACGCTCGGCGAAACCTTTGCTATTGTTAGCTTTCACCACGAAGACGAAGAAAAAAGAAAAACTTTTTTGGACGAAGTTTTGAAGCGCGTGCCGTCCGTAACTACGCTTTTGTACTGCATCAATCCGAAAGCAAATGATTTTATTTTAGATTTGGATATTGTGACATACTTCGGGAAAGGATATATCGAAGAGTTGCTTGGCGATGTAAGATTCCGCATCGGTCCGCGTTCTTTCTTTCAGACCAATACACGACAAGCTGTAAAATTATTCGATGTTGTGACAGAGTTCGCAGCGTTTGAAGGTACAGAAAATGTCTATGACCTCTACACGGGTCTGGGAAGCATTGCGCTTTATGTGGCTAAAAAATGCAAACACGTCGTCGGTATTGAAGAGATTGAAGCTGCCATTCAAGATGCTAAAGAAAACGCTCTGCGGAATGAACTGAATAATACGACTTTTTACGCAGGCGATGTAAAAAATATTTTAACACAAGAATTTGCTACCCAACACGGCAAGCCAGACATTTTGATTACAGACCCGCCGCGCGCCGGAATGCACGAATCTGTGACACGAATGTTGATACAATTAGCTGCACCCAAATTGATTTATGTCAGTTGTAATCCAGCTACTCAAGCACGAGATTTACAAATTTTATCCGAAATATACGATGTAAAAAAAGTGCAACCCGTAGATATGTTTCCGCACACTTATCACATAGAGAGTGTAGCTTTGTTAGAATTAAAATCCAAGTAAAAATAAAAAATGATTTCAAACGAAGATTTGCTCTACCAAATGGAGCGCGAACTGGCTCCGTTCAGACCACTGTTGGCGCAGACGGCGGACACAGTGCTGTCGGAAGACGTATCGCTTTATCCTATTTTTATCGTCCACCAACACATCGTGGATATGGGACTTTTGCTGTTGGATAGGCAAAATGGACAGGGAAACTGGTCTATAAATATTTCAACTTTGGAGGAATTTGTGACAAAACAGATTGTAGAAGTGGAGCGATTGGAAGATTTTAAAAATCTGTACAAAAGTAAAGATGCCTACAAACATCTATGCCTTTTTGTGTTGAGCGAAAACGGAGCAACTTTTGTCTTTTTGCCCCGAAAGTAAAAAAAAAAAAGTAGGGCGAAATCTGGACTTTTCCAAATGTCGCCCTGCCAAACTATAAACAAACAAAAAACATTTTATCTTGGAGAAAAATGCGCAGTCGCACTTTTCGTTGCTATCTTTTTGTAAAAAAAAGTAGGGCGAAACTTAAACTTTTCTAAATATCGCCCTGCCAAACTATAAACAAACAAAAAACATTTTATCTTGGAGAAAAATGCGCAGTCGCACTTTTCGTTGCTATCTTTTCGTAAAAAAAAGTAGGGCGAAACTTAAACTTTTCTAAATATCGCCCTGCCAAACTATAAACAAACAAAAAACATTTTCGAGTAGGGAACCCAACAAGTTTTTCACGCACCCGAGGGCTGAACGGAATTTTTTTATTGAGTTAATTTTTTTTTAGGAATCGGAGCCGGAATCTTTACAGACCGACTTGGGCAAGAGCGAAAAATCTACATTCTTCGCAAAATCAGAACGATTTTGAAAAAAGACAACTCATTGGGTGAGTTATTTTTGTGTGTGTGATTGTTCCGAAAATCTCTTGTCCCGAAAAATATTCAATAATAAAAATCTTTGAATATCCGCGAAACCTTGCTTTGCCATTTACCGTTTCAATTAATAAATAGTTACAGATGATAAATGACTTTAAAATAGAGTTGAGTGCTTTTCCTTTTCTGTTGATGCAAAGATACAGGCTCCGCAACATTCAATAAAGGACACTTTTGATAAGAAGTACTATCCTATTAATTTTAACTTTTTGACCAATTAAAACACACAAACAGCTATAAATGAGCAAGTTAGCACTTACACACTTATAGCTGCGTGGGACAAAAATGAACATTTTTTCTTGCCGAAAACAGTAATTTTTCTTAAAAAAAGATGCTTTTTTTAGAAAAAAA
>JAYWGG010000092.1:0-7892 GCA_043778415.1 Saprospiraceae bacterium | reverse complement strand
GAAAATTTCCATAGTGCTGAAAAGTCAGCACCAGAACGAATCAAAAAGGTAAGACTTTTTGACTTTAAGAACGTTGAGCAACACTCTTTTCTTAACAGTTGTCCGCAATAATGTATTAAAAAAAATCCAATCTTTTTTACAAATTAAAGACTAATCACAACTAAAAGCCATTGCTTATGAAAAAGACAGTACCATCATCGCCCAATCCGAGCCGAATGTCGGTTTCGATTGACGAAACTTACCCACAAGCGGGTAGTTCGGTTGCAGAGATTACGCAACAAGGTTCTCTGAAATCGTTTTTGCGAAGCAAAATCGCTCCCGAATATACGGGCGCAACCTCCGCAGCCGTCGTAGAGTGCATCAAAAATAGAATCAAGATTGCACCGTTTTAGGGAATAAAAAAACACAAAACAAAAGATTTTCACCCAAAGCAACACTCAAACAGTTTTTTCGAGTTCAACGTTCAGTTAGTTCAGTTAGTATCCAAAATAAAACCCGCCGATTTTGCTGTTTACCCACGGCAAACTAAAAAAGAAAGATGTTCCGCAAGGAACAAGAAAAACATAAAATTAAAAGGGGAGTTCAAGTTCGTACCCTCCCATCCCTATTGCAAGAGCCTGTCAAAATACCTTATTTTAGACGAGTAATTCTCATTGGAATTGCTTCGTCTAACTGCTGGTAGGCGTTGTTTTCCTTCCGCCGATACGCAAAAAAAATTACCTAAAAAAAATTGTACATAATTTTGTCGTTTTGCGACAAAAGACATATCTTTGCGCTCTGTTCTCAAAAAACAACTATTTTTTTCATACATCATAATTTTTTTTCATGTACGCTATCGTAACCATAGCCGGTCAACAATTCAAAGTCGAGGAAGGTCAGCCGATCTTCGTCCACCGGTTAGAAGCCAATGAAGGCGACAATGTTTCTTTCGACCAAGTTCTCTTGGTAGATAATGGAGGCAGTGTTCGCATCGGCAAGCCGACGCTCGCAGGCGCAAAAGTGACTGCCACCGTACTTGGTCATCAGAAAGGTGACAAAGTAATCATTTTCAAGAAAAATCGCCGCAAAGGCTATCGCTTGAAAAAGGGTCATCGCCAACAATTTACTAAAATACAAATAGACGCAATCTCTGCGTAATTTTTTTTGTAAAAAAAAGTAAAAAAAAGTAACACCCAAAAACAATTTATCATATATTTGTTCATAAGTTCAATTTTATAATATAAAATGGCACACAAAAAAGGTGAAGGTAGTACGCAGAACAACCGCGACAGTAGAAGCAAACGCTTGGGCGTGAAGCTATTCGGTGGTCAGACTGCGATTGCCGGCAATATCATTATCCGCCAACGCGGAACTCGCTACCACGTAGGGGCAGGCGTAGGCATCGGAAAAGACCATACACTTTATGCGTTGGTAGATGGCAAAGTGACTTTCAAAAAAGGTCGCAACGACAGAATGTTTGTGAGCGTCATCGCTGACTCGGACGTTGTGCCAGCCGCAGCTCCTGCAAAAGCAAAAGCTGCATCAGCAGTCGCAAAAGTGGTTGCTCCAGTAGCTGAAGCACCAGCACCAGCCGCCGCCGCAGCCCCAAAGGCAGAGAAAGCTCCCGCAAGCAGCAGCTCGGAAGTGAAGCCAGATGACTTGAAGAAAATCGAAGGCATCGGTCCCAAAATAGAGCAGTTGCTCAATGCTGGTGGCATCACGACTTTCGCAGACTTGGCGATGGCAGATGTGGCGCAGCTAAAAGCTATCTTGGACGAGGCAGGCTCTCGCTACCGTATGCACGACCCAAGCACGTGGCCCAAGCAGTCTGCACTGGCAGCGTCGGGTGATTGGGCGAAGCTCAAGGTTTTGCAAGAAGAACTCAACGGCGGCAAGGAAGATTAATTAGCAATAAACGTGACGCAGCGTAAAAGGCAGCGCATTAAAGAATAGTTTTAGTTTTCATAGCTTTATATTTTTGTTTAGTCCTTACCCGCTCGGGTAAGGACTTTTTTGCGTTTGGCGAGGCTTGGGAGGCAGTACTTTTGAAATAACCTTGAAAGCGTTCTGCACAATATTTTAATTCTGTACGGAGCTATCGGTCAAAAATGCTAACGCAACAAAGGCATAGAACACTGGCAAGGTTTTAAAAAATATTTTTTTCAATTTTTTCAATTATTTTTTCAAAATAGTAAAACAAAATAAAAATAAACTAACAAGCGTTATTTTTTACTATTGACAGAATTATATTTTATTTTAAATTAATTAAAATTATTTTATATTGAATTTAAAGCAAATACGATATATGTTGCAACATATATCGTATTTGGCAAAATAGTCATAAAATTGTCACAAAAATACATTTAATGAAATAAAAATTAATTTTTTATACAATTAAACAGCAATTTTTTAGTATTTTTAAATTAAATAATATTAAAAATAGACTGTCACAAAATTTATTTTCGTGTAGTTTTATTTGTGCTTTTTAGTTCCATATTTGTATCAACAAGCAGCGAAAGAGTAACATTAAATTCTTTTCGCACCAAACTATCAAACAGTTAGATACCTTTCTCGCAGCGAGTTCTTCGCAGATACGATAAGGTGCCAGCCAACAAACGGAAAACATTTTGGCAATATCGGCAACTTAATTTTCATTAAAATAATTTATTTCATCTATTCAATTCCTACGATTATGAAAAAAGTATCTATCCTTTTCGCAACAGTTTTCGCCTTTATCGGCAGCCTTTCTGCACAACAAACTGCTTCATTCGCAGTCGCCAACAGCAACGAAACCGCAATCTATGCGACCGTCGAAGCCAACGCTTACGTCCGAGGAATTGACAAATATTCGTCAGAAACATCTGAAACTGCGCAAGCTGTGGTGAGCGTCAAAGTATCTGCATCAAAAGAAAAAATCACGATTTCGACTCCAAATATGGTTCGCAAAGATGCCAAAATAGAGGTTTTGGACTTGACAGGCGTGCGCATCATGGGCGGAAAATTCGGCGATGATGTCGAAGACCTCGACATCAGTTTGTTGGACAACGGAATGTATAATCTCTCTATCGTCACCCCAACGGCTTCTTTCTCTACCCGTTTTGTAAAGTAACTTTCGGAAATTTAACCAGCATTTTAACGACACTCATCAGCGACACTCTATCTATTTTCGGAAATTTAATCAGCAAAAAGATTTCGATTCACACACTTATAACAATCTTTTTTTTCACATCAAGACCAAGCGGGCAACGTAATTTCAGACTACTGTTGCCCGCTTTTTTTTTCTCAAATTTATTGTTCGGCGTTCTTTGACGGCACTGGCGGTAAAGTAGTGATACTTATTTTTTGAGTTCATTTTCAAAGATTATCACAAGAGTATCAACTGCTGCGGGCACTTAAAATGCAGATAACCAGAAGTAAAAGAAGATGAAAAGTGTTAGTTATCTTAATTATTTAGACGTATTTCTTAATTAAAAATTTATAAAAAATCATGACAACACTTTTTACAAAAATTAACCTCCTGAACAATCTGAAAGTCTTATTGGCATTTTTACTTTTAAGTATTTTGAACAACGCTGTGGCTCAATGTCCATATTATTTTTCATACGGAGCAGCATCTACGCCAGCAGCGCCGGCTCCTACGCCCGGCAGTCCAGCTACATTTGTAACTACCAATACAGTTACAAATGCCAGTAGTGGAGTTGCTTTATTTGTTTCGGCATACAGCCCGAATACATGTAGCTGGCTATCTGGCGGGCAATTTGGAATTGACAACGTACAATTCAGACCCGTTTCTAATGCGCAAGCTACTCCGACAGCTACAGACATGGGTCCTTTTGCTATTATAACGAGGCACCCAAGTGCAGCCTCAAGTTGTGGTGCGGCAAGTGGGACATATTGGGCAATCAATAGTAATTTTACGACTGGATCAGTCAGACCCAAAGGATTGTCATTTCAGATGACCGATGTAGATAATTTTAACGATAGCTGTCAAGTGCTTGTTTATTCAGGTGGTGCATTAGTTAGTTACGATTACATAAAAAATGGGGCTGACACCAGTTATGTGAGAGTTTATACTACGGGTGGCACTTTGTTGGCAGGTGCAACGGGTACGGGTACTGATTTGATTTTTAATGGTACAGGCGGTAGCAATTCAGCACCAAATCTTCCTAATTATTATAAGGGCGTTGTAACGATAGCGTCAGACCCCACGAAAGAAATTGACAGTGTTATAGTTCGTAGATATTATACGTCTGCGAGTGCAAGTATAAGCATAGGTAATTTTTGTTGGAGCAGTGCTGCTCCTTTGCCGATTAATTTAATCAATTTTAGTGCGGAAAGAGAAGACTGTAATATTAGAGCAACATGGAGGACTGGACAAGAAACTAATTTCTCGCACTTTGAATTAGAAAATAGTGCCGATGGTATAAATTTCAATAGAGTAAAATCAGTTGCTGCAAAAGGTTCGGATACTGATTATGCTACACTTTTGGACGGCAACGGCAGAGAGGGCGTAGTATATTTAAGATTGAAGTTAGTTGATAAGGGTAATTTGGTCGCATATAGCAATATAGTGTCATCGAGTATGAATTGTAATACTTTTGATGAACGAATAACATTATATCCTAACCCTGCGAATAATTTTGCAAAATTACAAATGAACGTATCAGTCGGCAATTATACTGTTTCTATAGCCGACCAAGTTGGAAGTATGGTTACTCAAGAATCTGTTGAGATTACAACCGTCGGAATGATGATAGACCTACAAGGAATTGAAAGTTTATCGAATGGCGTGTATTTTATAAAAGTAAATCAGCAAGGAAGAGTTATGTATTCTGAAAAATTGGTTATTATTCGATAAGGAACGCGTCTAAAATAAACTATTTATTTTTTCACATCAAGACCAAGCGGGCAACGTAGTTTCAGACTACTGTTGCCCGCTTTTTTTTTCAAATTTTTGCTATCAAGTCCAGCACTGTGGCGAGCTGCTGGGTAGGGGAGAGGTCAGAGTTATCTATCAGGACAGCGTTTTGGGCTTGTCGCAGCGGACTGTCTGCCCGCGTGGAGTCGATATGGTCGCGGTCTTGCAGATTTTTTTGCACTGCCTCGAAGTCCGTAGGAATATTTTTAGCCCGAAATTCGTCCAGCCTTCTTTGCGTCCTTACGTCCTGTCGGGCGGTAAGAAAAATTTTGAGTTCAGCGTCTGGAAAAACCACTGTCCCAATATCTCGCCCGTCCATTACCAGCCCTTTTCGTTTGCCCATCGCTTTTTGGTGCAGCACCATCGCGCGGCGGACTTCGGAGATAGCCGCCACAGGACTTACAAACGCCGATACCTCTGGGCTGCGGATTTCTTCTTCTACGTTGCGGTCGTTGAGGAAGGTATGATTTTTGCCATCGACGTTTTCAAAATGAATGTGAATCCGCTCCAGCGCCGTCCGAATTGCTTCTTTATTTTGTATATCTATTTGATTTTCAATTAGATACAAAGTTACGGCGCGGTACATTGCGCCTGTATCTACGTAGGCGTAGCGAAGTTGTTCGCTCAACGCTTTGGCTAAAGTACTTTTTCCGCACGCCGAAAATCCGTCAATCGCGATGATTATTTTTTTCACAAAGTAGATTAGTTTTGTGACAAAAGTACGGTTTGAAGTTGAGAAATATAGAATTTTCTTGAAAAAAAAAAGCCGATTGCTTTCTTCAAAAAGAGAGCAATCGGCACAAAAGAATACATTCGCGACTAAAATTATTTCAATTTCAGTAAAATAATATCCCAAATTTTTTCAAACGGAATGATTTCCAACTCGGTCAAAAGACCGCGATAGAAGAACGGATACTTGTGCAAGCGAGCGTAGTATTTGTCCACATTGGTAAGGTCAGACACCTTGAAGTCGGCTTTCGCCAACTGCTGCAACAAGCGTATAAACTGGATAGCTCTGAAATAATCTTCTTTTTTGAGCTGGCGGTTGGCATAGCTTTTCAAGCGGTCTATGCGCTCCTCGACCTGTGAGAAGTTCTTTTTCTCGATGTAGAACAACGCCTGCGCTACCACCATGTGGAGTGTAAAAATGCGCTGCTCTCTCGGGAACAAAATCGGGTCTGCCAAAAACTTGTTGGTGCGGAAGTTGCGGCGTTTTTGATTCTGGAGCAGCAACGGGTTGTCGGGAGAGCTTTCGGAGATGTATCCGAGATAGACTTCGTACATGTTCCACTTTTCGCGATCCACGAGTGACAATCTTTTGAATTTCGGGTGCGTAGTGGCTTCGTCCAATATAGCGAGTGCATTGACATAATTTTCGGTGTGGAACGCCAAAAGTATGTAATATTCCATAAAATGGAACCAATTTGCTGTTCCGCTTGGGAAGGATTTGAGGCATTTTTCGGCGTTCACTTTGCCGCGTTTGTAGTCGCGTATGTGCAAGTAAGCACTCATTTTTTTGAGCTGGAAGGTCGCCAATTTTTCATCTTGATAAGAATTTGGGTTTTCCTCTATATATTTTTCTGCTTTTTCGCACACTTCTATCATCGCTTCGTAGTCGTGGAGCATCTCATAGCGGAACGCCCACACGAGGTACATATTGTAGATAACGATTGGGGAGTCGTACATTTCGGACAGTCCGACGAGGGCTTCGCAGTAGGTGTCAATCTTTTCGCGCAAGCTGGCACTTTTTTGTGGCAACTGGTAATAATTCATTATTACGCGTTGGTAAAGTTCTTCGGAACGAATCTCGGCATCTAACACATTAGAATATTGCTTAATGTATTGGTCGTATTCTTCGTAGCCTTTTTCGTCGCTGGTGTTGGCGCAAAATGTGCGAAGGATTCGGGAGCAGTTCACTATCACGTCTGCGAACTTGTATTTTAGAGCCGTGATGAGTATTTGACGGGCTAAACTTGCTGCCGTAAATTCGGCGTTGTTGGCGATTAGGATTTTTACGAGCGTCCAGTCTTTATTGACGCTGTAGTAGGAGCGGTCGTAAGTGGAGTTGGACGGGACGTTTACATCTAAAAAAAACAGGGTGTTGAGGAGTCGCTTGCGAAAGCGGGATTTCAACTGGCGATATTTGTCGTCTGACTCGGTGCAGTTGTAGAGAAAGGCTGCCGCATCGCGGTCATTTTTAAATTTGTTGTTGAGCAAGCCTTCATAAAATTCATTGAACTTGCTGTTTTTGTGACGAAGGGTGTAATCGTCAAAAATTTCTATTTTGCGGACTTTCTTTTTGGTTACAATCCGCGATACTTCAATAAGACTTTGCATTTGTAAAAAGATTTTTTTTTGTTGAATGAATGTGTGAAAAGGTATGAAAACGTATTTTAAAAATACGCTTAATCTGTTTTTTTAGTGCCTCAATGTGTGACACTATTTCCGTGCAAATTAACAGCTTTTTTTTGAAAAAAGTATATTTTTTTTAGCACTTTTTTTATTTTTTTTCAAAAAAAAAGATAAATTGTTGATTATCAATTATTTATAAAATTATTTTTTATCAAAAAATAATTTATTTTTTTATTTTATGGCTATCGCTCAAAAGTGCTGTGACATCTATTTCGTGTTTTTTGGAGGTTCGTTTCAAAATAATCATTTTTTTAGAGCCGATTTTTTACTGTAAATAAATTATTTTTTTATTTTTTTTGTTGCGAATGTGATTAACTGATGTTACGCAGAAACACTTTGAATGGCTCATTTGAGCTTAATTTTGTAGTTATTTACTTGGTTTTTGTCACTTTTTTTATCCCCAACCTGACCTTCCCCAAAGGGGAAGGAGAAGAGAAAAGTAACCAAAAAAATCAAGTGCTCTGTAAAAATTCTAAAGTTTTTGCTTAAAAATCCCGTCGGCGCGCGAAAAATACTCGTCGGCTCCGCCAGACTTCAAACAGTTTTCGCTTCGCCAGACAATATTTTTGCAAAAACTTGAATT
>JAYWGG010000091.1:0-7900 GCA_043778415.1 Saprospiraceae bacterium | reverse complement strand
GGGCGCGAAACCGAAATCGAGCGCGTGTCACAAATATTGAGCCGCCGCAAAAAGAACAATCCTATCCTCATCGGTGAGCCGGGAGTCGGAAAAACCGCTATCGTAGAGGGTTTGGCACTTCGTATCCTCCAACGCCGCGTCAGCCGTACCCTTTTCAACAAGCGAGTCGTAATGCTGGACTTGGCAGCTTTGGTGGCTGGTACCAAATATCGCGGGCAGTTCGAGGAGCGCATGAAAAGCATCATGCTCGAACTCGAAAAAACACGCGACGTAATTTTGTTTATTGACGAAATCCATACTATCGTGGGCGCAGGTGGCGCAACCGGCTCTTTGGATGCGTCCAATATCTTCAAACCCGCACTTGCACGCGGCGAATTGCAGTGCATCGGAGCCTCCACACTCGACGAGTATCGTCAGCACATCGAGAAAGATGGCGCACTCGACCGTCGTTTCCAGAAAGTAATCGTGGAGCCGCCTTCCCCAGAGGAAGCGGTACATATTTTGAACAATATTCGCTCCAAATATGAAGATTTTCACAACGTCAGCTATTCGCCAGAAGCGATAAAGGAGTGTGTGAGATTGAGCGACCGCTATATTACAGACCGTTTTTTGCCCGATAAAGCGATTGACGTATTAGACGAAGTCGGCGCGCGCGTCCACCTCAAAAATATCCACGTCCCCAAACACATCGAAGACATCGAGCGACGAATCGAAGAAATGAAGGACGAAAAAAATCAAGCCGTCAAAAATCAGCAATACGAGCGCGCAGCAGACCTCCGCGACGAAGAGTCAAAGCTGATGCGGCAGTTGGAATTTTCAAAAATCGAATGGGAAGAGGAGTCTAAAACCAAACGCTACCCTGTCACCGAAGAAGACATCGCCGAAGTCGTGTCCATGATGACGGGCATACCGCTCAAAAAAGTAGGACAAAGTGAAAATAATAAGCTGGTTTCGATGAGTGATGACATGAAAAAAGTCATCATCGGACAAGACGAAGCAGTAATAAAAGTAACAAAAGCTATCCAGCGCAATCGAATAGGACTCAAAGACCCGAAAAAACCAATCGGCTCGTTCATCTTTTTAGGTCCGACAGGCGTGGGAAAGACCGAACTCGCCAAAGCCTTGGCGCGCTATGTGTTCGACTCTGAAGACTCCCTCATTCGGATAGATATGAGTGAATATATGGAAAAATTTTCTGTCAGCCGCCTCATCGGCGCGCCTCCCGGCTACGTTGGCTATGAAGAAGGCGGACAACTGACCGAAAAAGTACGTCGCAAGCCGTTTTCAGTGATTTTGTTAGACGAAATCGAGAAAGCGCACCCTGATATTTACAACATTTTGCTGCAAGTATTGGACGATGGGCAACTGACGGACGGCATGGGCAGAAAAGTGGATTTCAAAAATACACTCATCATCATGACTTCCAATATCGGCGTGCGACAGCTCAAAGATTTTGGGCAAGGTATGGGATTTGCTACCCAAACCCGCATCGACGCGGAGCAAGACAACTCCAAAGTAGTGATACAAAACGCACTGAAAAAGACTTTTTCACCCGAGTTCTTGAACCGAATCGACGACGTAGTGATTTTCAACAGTCTTGGGCAAGAAGAAATCTTCCGCATCATAGACATTGCGTTGAGCGACCTCTACAAACGCCTTACTACGATGGGCAACTTTACGATAAAACTCAACGAGTCTGCGAAAAAATTTGTCGCCGAAAAAGGATACGACCCACAGTTTGGTGCGCGCCCGCTCAACAGAGCGATACAAAAATACCTCGAAGACCCGCTCGCCGAATTTATGTTGGCAGAAAGTCCAGCAGAAAGCAGCACCCTCGAAGCCACGCTCAACGAAGCAGGCGACGGCATTCTAATCACTCTGGCAAAGCTCGAAACAGTGAGCGAGGAATAGTTTTGAAAAAATATATTGTATCAATTCAAAATAAAATCGTATCATTGCAGAACAAAAGATAAATTTATTCATTCACAAAAAAATAAAAACGTTTGGCAAAAGGAAGGTTCGACCCAAAACAAGCTGAAAGAGAACAATTCAGGGTCAATGAACAAATCAGAGTTCCCGAAGTACGTCTGGTAGGCGATAATTTGGAAGAAATCAGCGAAATAATCCGCGAAAAATTGGAGTCTGGAGTTCACTCGACTCGCAAACTGCGCGCCATCGCCGATGCCGCAGACTTGGACTTGGTCGAAATATCACCCAATGCCGTGCCGCCTGTGTGCCGCATCACGGACTACGTGAAGTTTTTGTACCAAAAGAAAAAGAAAGAAAAGGAAATCAAAGCCAACGCCGTAAAAACAGTGTTGAAAGAAATACGCTTCGGTCCGAACACCGACGACCACGATTTCGAGTTCAAGGTGCGCCACGCTTTGGAGTTTTTGAAAGAAGGCTCGAAAGTCAAAGCCTACGTCCAATTCAAAGGGCGCGCCATCGTGTTCAAAGACCGCGGCGAGCTGTTGCTATTGCGCTTTTTGAAAGAACTCGAAGAGTTCGGCTTGCCCGAATCTCTGCCCAAGCTCGAAGGGCGGCGAATGCTCGTCATGGTGTCGCCGAAAAAAACTCCCGCAAAGAAGAAAGATTAGGTTTGGTTGTAGAAGTCCGTACGAAAAAAGTGAATTAACTCTATGAAAAAGTTACCGTTTTGGTTTTTCTTGTCATTTACACAATTTACTTTCGGGCAGAGTAAAGTAAACTTCAAAGTGTTTTACTCCGAAAAACTCGAAAAAGACGGACTCACGATAAATGTTTCGTATAAGGCTGCGAAAGCAAGTGATTCGACGTATTTTCAGTACTCTAATAATGCCGCAGGGGAAAAGGATTTGTTTAGTTGTTTGAAGTTGGAGCAAAGTGAAAATCCGAAATATACGTTCAAAATAGTCGCAGACAGCAACAGGATTGTAGTTTATCACCCAAAAATGCGTGATGTTAGTTTGGTTTACTACGTTTATCAAGATATAAAAGAGGAAACTGTTGAATCAAAAAATAGACCGCTTGTAAGTCAGTCATATTTTCATATTTTGGGACAAAATTTGTTTGTAATTCCCGAGGAATCGGTTGATTCTAAAATGGAAGACCCACAAATTGATGTTGGAATTGAATGGATAAACTTTCCCAAAGATTTTGTTATCCACAACACTTTTGGCACAAAAAAGCTAAAACAAGAGTTGAAAGTAAAACTCCAGAGCGAGTTGTATAATTCACTTTTTGTCGGAGGCGATTACAGAATTAAATCTTTTTATTATCTGAAAAAGCCAGTTTACTTCGTCATAAGAGGAACATGGTTAGGTAATTATCGAGATGATAAGTTGTTCGATGCCCTAAAAAAGACGATTTCGACGCAACGAGAATTTTGGCAAGATAACAGTTTTGATTATTACACTGTGTTTGTGACACCCACCATTACCCAAAAAGACAGTGTTTACAAGGGGCAAAGCATCACTGGTTCGGGGATAAAAAACGGATTTTTAGTTCAGTCTTCTAATAATCCTTTCAATGATTTTTACACCATGAAGTACATCTTTAACCACGAAATGATGCACGATTGGATTGGTGGAAAAATTCCGATGAAACATGAAGAATTAAACTATTGGTTCAGCGAAGGATTTACGGACTATTATGCGTATAAAAATAGGTTAAGAAATAATGATATTTCGTTTAAGGAATGGTTAGAAAATTTTAACAAAGATGTCATAAAAGCTCATTGGACAAACCCCGAAAAAAACAAACCTAATTATATAGTTAAAGAAGACTTTTGGAACAGTCGAAATATTGAAAAAATCCCTTACAGAAGGGGTGCTATTTTTGCCTTTTGGTTAGACAATCAGATATTGAAACAAAGTGATTTCAAAAAGTCGTTAGACGATTTGATGAGGGATATTTTGAGAATATGTACCACAGAAGATAAAAAATTCACAGACGAATTATTTTTGTCGGTAGCAGAAAAGTATCTTGACAAAGATATTTCTTACTTTTTTCAGAAACACATTCTCAATGGATTAGATATAGAGCTAAAAAATGAGGACTTGATTGACGATTTTAAGGTAGAATTTTCCAAAAAAATTCCAAAAATTACATCCGAAAAAGAAAATCCAAGCAAATATATTCTAAAATAAAAAAAACTCCCCTTCTGCAAACGATGCGAAAGGGGAGTTTTTTGTTTAGTGTTGGCTGCTGCGCACGCCACTCAAAGCGTTGAGAAACTGGATAGTGTGTTCGAGGCTTTGAAGCACCGTAATATTTTGTCGAGAAAGGACATTCTGAAAAACAACCTGATAACCCGACAACAAAATAGACGAATCGGGCAGCACCGCAGACAGCATATCCACATACTGTTGGACGGGCTGGCGCGAAAAAGTTTCGGTTATCATCGTGAAAACGAAATCGGGCGCACAGATGCGAGCCACGTCTTTGAGGTCGTCTAATTGGATATTTTGCCCAACATACAAAACCTGATGCCCGCGCGACTTGAGCAAATAATGCACAAAAAGCATCGTCAGCTCTTGGGTTTCGCCTTCGGGCAAAAAAATCAAAAATTTCTTCGCCCCGCGAACATTCGACATCGGCTCTTTGTCAATCGCTACGACGAGTTTCTGGCGAATCAAATTGCTGATAAAATGCTCCTGCACTGGCACAATCGAACCCGTCAGCCACAGCACGCTCAACTTCTCGAGGAACGGATAAATCACGTCCAACATAGCTCGCTCAAAGCCAAGTTGCTGGATATTGGTACTAATAATGCGGTCGAATTTGTACTCGTCCATCTCCAACATGGAGAGCGTAAGCGCATCAAGCTCCGCGCCGTTGTCAAAACTGAGTTCTGAAAGTGCGGCTACTTGGCTCAAAATATCGGCGGATTTCATACCTACGATTTTTGATATTTTCACGCCATTCCGATTGAGCAGCGCGATGCTCAACAGCAATTTAAGGTCTTCGTCTTCGTAGTAACGAATGTTGGTAGCCGTCCGCTTGGGCGAAATCAGGCAATAGCGTTGCTCCCAAATACGAATCGTATGGGCTTTGATGCCAGAGAGCTTCTCCAAATCCTTGATAGAATAAATCGCCACTTTTATTTTTATTTTACAACGTCAGATAAAAATGTGAAACAGCGATTGGGCTAAAAAGTTTCTAATGCAATGTTTTTAACCCTAAAATCATACCAAAGGAGTGAAAAAAAGATATGATACTCTAATTTTCAAACAAATTGGGCAGCTTATGAACTCGTTCCTAAAAATGTTTCCAGCCTTGCGCCGTCAGGTTGTGGATATTACCGCCTTTGGTGTGAAGTTTGATGCCGTCTTTGGAGTCCGTCATTTCTCCCATAATATAAATATCGGGCAAATACTTGACTTTATCCACGTCTTTGGGGTCAATCGTGAATAGCAATTCGTAGTCTTCGCCGCCGCTCAAAGCGCAGGTAATCGGGTCGATTTGGAATTTTAGAGCCATCAGTTGCGCGTCGGGGTGAATCGGAACGCCGCTTTCTTCCACGATTGCTCCTACGTTGGACTGTTTGCAAAGATGAAAAATTTCAGATGCCAAGCCGTCCGAAACGTCAATCATTGCTGTCGGCACGAGGTTATTTTTAGCAAACATTTCTATCATATCGCGCCTCGCCTCTGGCTTGAGCTGTCGCCCAATAAGGTACTGCTGCTCTTCCAAATCTGGCTTTACTTCGGGATTGGAAAGGTAGATTTGTTTTTCGCGCTCCAGAATCTGCAAGCCCAAATATGCTGCGCCTAAGTCGCCCGTCACACAGAGCAAATCGCCGACTTTTGCACCGTTTCGGTAAGTAATTTTCTTCGGATTGGCTTGCCCAATGGCGGTGATGCTGATAAAAAGCCCTTTGAGCGAAGAGGTCGTGTCGCCGCCCACCAAGTCCACGCCGTAGTGTTTGCACGCTTCGGCGACGCCCGCGTAAAGCTCCTCCAACGCCTCCACCGAAAAGCGATTGGATATTGCCAGCGACACCGTAATTTGTTTCGGCTGGGCGTTCATGGCATAAATATCGGAGAGATTGACGACCACTGCCTTGTAGCCCAAGTGTTTGAGCGGCATATACATCAGGTCGAAATGAATCCCCTCCACCAAAAAATCGGTGGAAACGACGGTCGCCAGAGTGCCGCCGTAGTCAATTACTGCCGCATCGTCGCCGATGCCTTTGAGTGAAGACGGATTTTGGAGGTCAAATTTTTGGGTCAGCCGGTCTATCAAAGCAAATTCGCCGAGCGAAGAAATTTCTGTCCGCTCGGTCGCCGTAGTCTGTTGTCCTATCATTTTTAGATTTTGAAATGTTAATTTTTTTTTAAAAAAAGAAAGCGCGCGCGCTACTTGGTGTTCAGCTTTTCGTTCATCGCTTGAAAGGCTTTTATCATCTCTTCGGGCGACTTGTCGAGCATCGAAAGTAGTTGTTTTACCTGCTCCGCAATAGGATTTTGGGGATACATTTGAAGAAATTTTTCGTAATATCGCTTCGCAGTTTCTTTGTCGCCCAAATCGTTTTCGAATGTAAAAGCCTGCAAAAACAGTGCATCGGGCGTTCTGGCGTAGTTCGGAAAATTGTCGTGTACGTTGCCCCAAAGCTGGATAGCTTTGCCAAAATTGCGTGCGCCGCGCGCCATGTCGGCAGCCCGAAAAAGCACGTCGGCAGAGCTGCTGTCTTTCGGAAAAGTGGCGGCGTAGGCTTCGCTTTTCTCTACGAGTTCTTTGGCGATTTTGCTATCGAGTTGGAAGGTTGCGGTGTCCATTTTAGTGGTCAGTTGTCGCTCCAACTTTTTGATTTCGGCGCGCATTTGGGACTGTTTTTGCTGCTCGCTCTGGCAGGCAACGAAACATAAAATAAGCGCAAGGCAGCTATAAAATTTGTACATAAAAATTATTTTTTTGCAAAATTACGACTTTTTTGGGTTTTTGCTAAATTTAATAAAAAGTGACTTCAAAAACCTTCTTGCGTCCGAAAATACGTTATAAACAGACAACATAGTGTGTAGCGCAGAAAATTTTGATGGACTGCGCTACATTTTTTTTAGGTCGCAATATTATCTGATGTTACGCGTGGATTTTAAATTAGCTCTTTTGAATTTAATATTGTGGTAATTTACTTGGTTTTTGTCACTTTTTTTATCCCCAACCCGACCTTCCCCGGAGGGGAAGGAGAAGAAAGTAACCAAAAAAATCAAGTGCTCTGTATAAATTCTAAAGTTTTTGCCTAAAAATCCCGTCGGCGCGCGAAAAATACTCGTCGGCTGCGCCAGACTTCAAACAGTTTTCGCTTCGCCAGACGATATTTTTGCAAAAACTTGAATTTCTACAAGGCACGTCTGAAAATACACTCATATTGAATAAAATACTATCTGAAATGTTACGAAAAATATTTTTTTCGTAACATGAGTTAATCACTAAAAACTACTACCTATCAATAACTGCTCCAACGCTTGACTGGAATAACGATGGTCTGAAAATTATTAGCAAAATCAAATTTCATTTCCTCAAAAGTTGGTCGCCGCCATTTTGATTTGATAGGACTTGTGAAGCCGTATGGCTCGTCGGGAATCCCAATGCGGTTCACGTCCAACTTGAAATTGCCGTTCAGGTCGTGATAAACCGCTAATGCGTAGGTGTCGAAATCCAAATTAGGCACTTCGAGCCGAGCATAATTGTTGCCAGAAACAACGGGGACGCTTTTGCCCACAAACCCTCTTTCTACCAAAAAACGATCGCTTTTTCTGTAAATACCCAAGCGCACCAAGCCCGTACTGGACTCCAAATTAGTCACCTGTACGACCAAAGTTCCCTTATCGAAATGTGTAGGACGGAAGCTGCTGCTGGCAAAAAGCAACAGGCAAAGGCAAAAATAAATAGGATATAGATTTTTCATTCAGCAAAAATA
>JAYWGG010000090.1:0-7904 GCA_043778415.1 Saprospiraceae bacterium | reverse complement strand
AGAAGTGCGCGAAGCTCAATTCAACCACCTACTTACCAACCGAAATACAGTGCCAAACGACAGCCTGCTCGCCAAGCAATGGCAATGGACCAATACCGGACAAACTGGCGGCACTGCCGATGCAGACTTAGACGCAGAACAAGCGTGGGACATCACGACTGGCGGACTTACAGCACTCGGCGATACCATCGTAGTCGCTATCATTGACGACGGGATTGACTTCAATCACCCCGATTTGAAAAATAATTTGTGGATAAATCACGCCGAAATTCCTAACAATGGAATAGACGACGACGGAAACGGCTACATTGACGACGTGCGCGGTTGGAATCCGGATACGCAAAGCGACGACGTGGGCGGCGGGTTCCATGGTGTAGAAGTAGCTGGAATGATTGGCGCGCAAGGCAACAACACGAAAGGTGTGACAGGCATCAACTGGCGTGTAAAAATGATGATTATTGGCTACAACAGCACCGACGAAGCGGACGTAATCGAGTCCTACTCTTACGCCCTCAAACAACGCCAACTTTACAACCAAAGCAATGGCACGAAAGGTGCTTATGTAGTGGCAACCAACTCCAGCTGGGGCATCAACGAAGGGCAACCCTCCGAAGCTCCGCTTTGGTGTGCTTTTTACGACACACTCGGCGTGCATGGGATTTTGAGCTGCGGCGCAACCTCCAACTCTTCGGTAAATGTTGATGTAGTCGGAGATTTACCGACCGCTTGCCCGAGCGAATTTTTGATAGCTGTGACTGCTACCGATGCAAAAGATTTCAGAAATTTCTCTGCTTTTGGACTCGAAAATGTTGATGTAGCTGCGCCCGGCGATAACGTTTTTACCACCGCAACCACCCAGTTTGGCACAGGATATACTTTGACGAGTGGGACTTCTTTTGCGTGTCCGACTACTGCTGGTCTTATCGCTTTGCTCTACTCTGCGCCTTGCTCCAACATCATTGAACTTTCTAAAATAAATCCCGCCGAAGCCGCCAAGCAAATCCGAAATGCCCTCTTCGCAGGCGTAGATGTGAAACCTAATTTGCAGGGCGAAATAAAATACGGCGGACGCATCAATGCTTATAATAGTTTGCTGAAACTCCTCGAAACCTGCGGACCTTGCCCCAAGCCGTCCGCACTCGGTACGAGTGTTTTGTTGGATACGTCTGCTACTCTGACGTGGATACCGTCCACTCCGACTGTGACAACCAACCTGCGCTATCGCAAATTGGGCGCAGCAATTTGGACTACCAATACCGCTGTGTCCGCGCCTTTTGTGGTTCACAATTTGCAGGAATGTACCAATTATGAGTTTCAGGTAGATGGCATTTGTATGGATTCTTTGAGCGGCTGGACGAACAGTTATATTTTCAAAACCGACGGTTGCTGCCTGCCGCCGAGCAATATTTCGCAATCCGTAGTCTATACTCCCAACGGAACGCCGACAGAGAATCAGGTATTTTTTAAGTGGAAAAAAGTGCTGAAAGCCAAAAAATATTCTTTTCAGTACAAAATTGACCCAGCGACTGCGTGGACTACCGAACTCGTGAATATCGGAATTTCAGACAGCGTTTTGTTCTCTTTGTATTTGCCTACTTGCAAAAAAATAATTTACAGAATAGCGTCCGTCTGTGACAACAGCGGGACTTTGTCCGACTATTCGCCCGAAATAATATTCAATACAAAAGGTTGCGGGGCTTGCCTCGACAATGTTTATTGTGCGTCCGCAGGTGTTAGCTCCAATTCCGAGTGGATAAAGTTCGTCAGATTCAGAAATATCATCAACACAAGCGGCAATAACAACGGGTACAAATTTTTTGATAATCAGACTACCTCAGTAAATATTGCGACCAATTACAATATCTTTTTGACGGCTGGATTTCCCTCCACTACTGGCTTTCAGGAAAAATTTCGCGTTTGGATTGACTACAACCAAGATGGCGATTTCGATGACGACGGCGAGCTAGCCTTCGATCCGCCTTCTACGATGACTTCTTCTGCGGGCGTTATTTCGATACCGACAAGCGCAATAGGAGGCTTGACGAGAATGAGGGTATCCATGAAATATGTCGGCTTTCAGGCATCTGAGCCTACCGAATGTGAAGAATTTCCATTCGGAGAGGTCGAAGATTATTGTATTACGATTATAAATTTTATCCCGTGCGCTGCGGTGACGGGCTTGAATATTGTGAAACAAAGCGGAAACTCTGCAAAACTTTTTTGGAACGATGCAGCTACCAATATCGGTTATATCATTCAATCGAGAAAGAAATCATCTCCGATTTGGGACGAAGTGAGCGACACAGCTAATTTTTATATTTTCAATGGTTTGATTTGCGACACTTTGTATGAGTTTCGAGTTAAAACAATTTGCGGCAATGATTTGAGTGATTTTTCGCCCGCCGTTACCTACAAAGGCTGCAACACTACCGCCACCAAAGACGTAATTGCGGATTATTTTCGAGCGCAAATTTTGCCCAATCCTTTTTCAGAATCTTTGAAAATAAAGTTGAAACTTTCGCAAGCCACTTCCCAGATTTTGCTAAAATTAGTGGATTTGCAAGGACACGAAATTTGGTCTAATGAGTTGAAAAAACTTTCCGAAGGCAATTTAGAATATGATTTTGAAGACGAAATCCTGAGAAAGATGCCGAGCGGAATTTATTTTTTGAAAATTATTTCTTCTGAATTAGGGAAATCCGAACAGCTGAAATTAGTTAAAATGTAACAGAAAAATTGCTCGAAATGAGCAAAAATCATACCGCCAAGCCCAACGAATAGAATTTTAATTCTATTCGTTGGGCTTGGTTTCTTTTGCCAGTATCAACCAAAGCTGCCCAAAGTGGTGCAAATTATTGGCGTGGCGGTCACTCGCCGCACCCGCACCCAAGTACAAATCAACATGACCTTTGCCTTTCACTCCACCGCCAGTGTCTTGCGCGAGCAAAAAACGAAATTCGTGATACAAGAACTTTCCGTCGCCACCCGTCACAGGCACCGCCGCCAAAAAGCAAGCTCCCATCGGTACCAACCTCTTATCCGCAGCTATCGAATAATTAGCCACCAAAGATGCACCGCTTGCGCCGCGCGGAATATTTTTTTGGTTGTCCAACTTAAAATTATTAACACTGGTAGGTGGTAAAAAATCCGATGTGTCCTCTAAATCCTTCAAATTTTCTTCGGCGGCAAACTTACTTTGCAAACTATCGGGAATAGCAGCTTCCTCTTCGTCGGGGATAAATTCTTCGGATTCCATCGCATTTTCTGTACCATTATAATTGAGTAAATAGCGTTTTTTGTCCGCAAATTCGACATACGCCGAGCCTTGCATCGCTACTTTTCGAGCATCTTTTGGGTTGCCGCTGAATATCTGCTCTAATCCGTCATCGGCTGACACTAATCTGATTGGGTACGGAAATGCTTCGCTTTTCTCACGACTGACTCTCAATATCGGCGTAAAATAACCCGTAAAACGGACGTTTCCGCGACCGTCTGCACCCGAAAGCTGATAAAAATCAAAATATTTTTGGTAATCTTTGACTTTGTTTTTGATACATTCTTGAAGTAAAAAAATTGTCTCTTCCAACTTTTTGTGACTAAAATGTAAGTTGCCGATGTGGTACTGGCGAGCGAAGTTTTTTTGGCTAAAAATCTGCATTTGTTCCAACAAAGCCCTCGCCAAAGTGTCATTGAATGCAGGAAACTTCAAAGAATCGGTTGGGTAAAGGCTGTAAGTATGTCCGAATTTGGGATTATTTTTGGTCCGCCCTTCTTTGTCGGCGACAAAAATTTTGGGCGATTCGACAGTTGGAGGGACTCGATGAGCAAAGTAATATCCAGCAGCCATTACAAGACACAAGAAAGCCGCCGCAATCTTCGCTTTTCTATTATTTTCTTCTATTTTAGGGTTTATATTTTTCATCGCATTTGGTTTCTAAAATAAATATACGGTATTTATTTGGTATCAAACGCTGATAAGTAGAAAATATTTTTTAAAAAATAAAGATAAAGATGTAGTAGAATACAAATTTTAACGATTTTGACACATTCTTTGAAAGAAAAAACCCTTGCTGTCATACGACTGCAAGGGTTTTTTACTTCAGAGAAGCTACAATCTTGATTGCCTAAAATGTTGTTTGTTGCTCAAGTTCAGCAGGGCGCATGAAGATTGAATGAAATGTTTTCATGATAAAGATCTTTTCTTTAAAAGGTTAAATGAAACTTTGCTCTCTATTGTGTGATTCGATACTGCAAAGTTAAGCAAAGATGTTTAGACTTTCAAACAGTATTTTGACGAGCGTGTATAAATTGCGACGAGCGTGTATAAATTGTTATTTAAGCCGTTATTCATACTCTAATACAAAATTAAATCGCTTCAAATGCTTTTATAAAGTCTGCTTTGTTGCGGACGGAGAGGCTTTCTACCACATTATTTTCCATAATTACGATACCCCCTCGTTGTTTTTCGCCGTTTTCGTCAATATCGCTGACTTTCTTGACCCATTTTATATTGACCAAAGTAGCGCGATTGACTCGAAAGAATCCACTTTTTTCATTCTCATAGTTTTGCAGTATCGTGTCTGCTGCGGCACGAGTTTTACCGTCTTTGAACAGAAAAAAAACTGACTTTTCTTTGGCGTAAATAGTCAATATTTTTTCTGCAAGATATTTGTTATCTATCAAAATCGCCGAAGCAGAGCTTTCTCTTTTGGAAGTTTTAATATTTTTTTGTTGCAAAAGTTGTGTTATAGCTTTTTTTACGACCACCACAAATTCACTTTGGTCAATCGGTTTGAGGACAAAACCAACCGCCGTCGTTTCGTTGAACACTCTCTTCAGCTCTCTTTCAAATGCGGAAACAAAAATAACTTTTGAGTTTAAAATTATATTTTCGTACTCAATTTTAAACAAATCAAAACCATTGGAGGTATTCATCTGAATATCCAAAAATACTATGTCTGGCTGTATTTCTTCGAGTTGGCTGATGCTATTTTTCAACGAATCGGACTCTCCTAAAACGTCTATTTCTGGAAAAAAATCGTCTAAAAGTATTTTTATTAGTGTCCGAGCGTTGGGTTCGTCATCAAAAATAAAGGCTGAAAATCGCGCGCTGTCCATGTTGGGTATATATTTCTGGACGTCTTTTATCGCGCTTCATCACTTCATTCCTCTCTGCCGTCCAAATAAAAAAAGTAAATAATGGTACAAATGTAACATACCATTATTTACTTTTCTTATATTTTCGATAAATTTTTTTAATTTTTTTTCAAAATTTGTTTTTCAAAAAAAATAAAAGCTCTACAATTATTTTTATTTATCCTCTAACGAGTTCAGTTTGCTATTTTTACGACTGTAAATAAAATAAACAATAATCCCAATGGAACTCCAAATCAAAAATGCACGCCATGTATCGTGACGCACTTGGGTCATCAAAAATACGTTGAACAGCACGCCCATCGGAGCGACAAAATAAATCCAAGGCGCGCGATAGGGTCGCTCCAAGTCTGGCTGCTGAAATCGAAGCAACAAAACAGCTCCCGAAATCATCGCAAAAGCCAACAAAGTTCCCATCGAACACATTTCCGAAACTTTATCAATCGGCGTAAGTGCCGCAACGATGCTTACCAACAAGCCGACCAAAATAGTACTTTTCCAGGGAGTTTTGAATTTGTCATGTATTTCTCCAAAGAATTGAGGCATCAAACCATCTCGCGACATACTCAAAAATATGCGGGTCTGACCCAGCAACATGACGAGCATCACGGACGTAAGACCCGCTACCGCAGCAATAGTAATAATAAAAACCGCCCACGGAAGTCCAGCATCAGCAAAGGCAGACGCAACGGGTGCTTTCAAATCCAAGGTATTGAACTTGACCATACCCGTCAGCACCAACGAAACCGCAATATAAAGTACGGTACAAATAATCAACGACGCAATAATCGCAAAGGGAATATCTTTTCGGGGATTGATTGCTTCGCCAGCTTGGGTCGAAACAGCATCAAAACCAATGTAGGCAAAAAATACAATCGTAGCCGCCGTAATCACACCGCTCCAACCGAAATGCCCTTGCCCTGACGCATCTACGACTCTTTCGGGGATAAATGGGTGCCAATTTGCAGTATCAATATAAAATACGCCGACGATAATGACGAAAAGTACGACCGCGAGTTTGATAATAACGATAACATTATTGGTGCGAGCGGACTCCTGAATACCTCTCACGAGAATAGTTGTCACCACAAAAACGATAAAGATTGCTGCAAGATTGAACGAAAAAATCGGTCCGCCTGCGCCTGCTTTTTCGCCTGCCGTAAAAGGGTCGTTCATCAACCAGTCAGGAAGATGTATGCCAAAAAGTTTAAGTAATTTTTCAAAATATCCCGACCATGCGACGGCGACGGTGGTAGCTCCCATCATGTATTCCAAAATCAAATTCCAACCAATCAACCAAGCAAAAAATTCGCCGACTGTGCCATAAGAATACGCATAAGCCGAGCCTTCGACGGGCAAAATAGAGGCAAACTCGGCATAGCAAAGCGAGGCAAAAGTACAGCCGATGGCTGCAATAATAAAGGCAATAGCGAGTGCTGGACCCGCGTGGTCGTGCGCCGCTATTCCCGTAAGGGTAAAAATCCCGCCGCCAATAATAGCTCCGATGCCAAGAGAAGTAAGCCCCCAACGGGTCAAAACACGTTTAAGTTGGCTTTTTTGCATATCCTGTTCGTAAAGATAAACAGGTTTTTTTCGCATGATGTTACTCATAAAATAAAAGTTATATTTAATTGTTGAATTTGATAAAAAAAATTAAAATGAATCTACGATGGTCAAAAAATCAGCCGCCACGAGCGAAGCTCCACCAATCAAACCGCCATCAACGTCGTTTTGAGCGAATAATTCTTTGGCATTTTTAGCGTTGCAACTGCCGCCATATAGTATGGATAGATTTTCGGCAATAGACTTATTATATTGATTTTCAACGAGTTGTCGTATAGCTTGCTGGGTTTCTTGCGCTTGTTCGGTGCTGGCGGTCACGCCTGTACCGATTGCCCAAATGGGTTCGTAAGCTAATATAATTTTGGAAAAATCGGCTGCCGAAAGATGAAAAAGGCTTTCTTTGAGTTGCTCCGCAACAAACTTAATATGTTGCCCAGTTTGGCGGACTTCGAGAGGCTCGCCGCAGCAAAAAATCGGAGTCATATTGTGCGCCAGCAAAGCATCTACTTTTTTGGCTAATTGCTCGTTGCTCTCGTGTTGGTACAAACGCCGCTCCGAGTGTCCGACTATAACGTACTGAATACCAATAGATTGCAACATTTTGACGGATACTTCCCCCGTAAAAGCACCAGCCGACTCGTGGTGACAATTTTGCGCAGCTACATGAAGATGCAGATTTTCGACTCCTAAAATATTCAAAACTCCATGAAGATGTAAAAAAGGTGTTGCTAAAATTACTGTCACACCATTGTGCGAGAAATTATTTTTTATTTGGGTCGCCAAGTCCAAACCTTCTTGATAGGCTTTATTCATTTTCCAGTTGCCAGCGACAATTTTTTTTCTTGACATAAATTCCTGATAAATAGTGTTTTAGGAAAAAATTAATACAAAATAATAGTTTTTACATCGTAAAAGTATCAAATATTTTGAATAATCAGCGTTTAATCTAAAAGAATATCAAAAATACATCTATTTCTGCTTTAAAAGCGTTTAAAGAATAAGGAAAATAAGTTGCTGATGTTACGCAAGGATATTTTTCTACTAAAATTTCAAGTAGCGTTTTATTCAATGTGATTGTATTTTCAGATGTGCCTTGTAGAAATTCAAGTTTTTGCAAAAATATCGTCTGGCGAAGCGAAAACTGTTTGAAGTCTGGCGGAGCCGACGAGTATTTTTCGCGCGCCGAC
>JAYWGG010000089.1:0-2734 GCA_043778415.1 Saprospiraceae bacterium | reverse complement strand
ACTTCTTTGTTTTCTCTGAATAACGTCACGGGAACAATCTGCGTGTAAGTAAATTGTCCATCAAAATCTATTTGTTTCAGGCGGTAATACGCCACATTCGCCTGCGGATATTTGCTAACTTCTACGTCGCTGAAGTTATAAGTTTGGGAGATTGGCGTGCTGCCGTGACCAGTGCGGTAGCCGATTTTTTCAAAATTCTTTCCGTCCCACGAGCGTTCTACCTCGAATCGGTCGTTGTTTTGCTCCGACGCCGTTACCCAGTTGAGCAACGTCCGTCCTTTCGAGTATTTGCCCGTAAAAGAAAGGAGGGAGATGGGAAGTACCGCATTGGGGATTAAAACGCCGTAATCTTCGACTTGACCAAAGGCTGGTGTTGTGCAGGGATTAGATGTTCCAGTGGTCACGCGCAGCCTCAAAATTTTATTTACCTGCGCCGTACTCGGCACGTTGAACGTTGAGGTAACGGTAGTAATAGTACCGCCATTAGCTGGCACTGTTATATTCATTATCTGTTCAGAAGGTACTGCGTAAGCACCATCGTTGTCGTAGTCAATATATGCCCGAATGGTTTGAGTATTAAAAGTATTGACATCAACGCTCAAAACATTTCCATTTTGGACTACCAAAGTAGCGTACTGGTTGCACACATTGTTCAGATATGCTGCTCCATCTACTGAAGCTTGGTCTGTGGCTGCGTTTAAATCCACTAATTCTACCCTATAAGGACCTAATAAAAAATTTCCCGTTGTACTTGTATTAGTGCTATTGATAGGACAAGTTGCGGTCGGCGGGTCAAAGTTAATAATATTGACCATTTTTGTCAATGTATTGGAGCTTCCGCCTACTGGACAAGCGAAAGCGTTTGTTGCTGTATGCGAGATATTATAAATTCCTGCTGTTGCATAAGTGGTCGAACTGTTAGCGGTCGCTGCACTGGCGGGAGAGCCACTCGGCATTGACCAAGACCAAGAAGTTGGATTGCGTGCATCTCGGTTATTGAGTGCGATAGCTTCATTCTTGCAGTATTTGGCATTCAGTGCGAAAGCTGCAATCGGGGTGCCGCTTGTGAGCGCACTCGCGCCAGTAGTACAGAAAGCGGAAATATCCCAAACGTTCAGTGAGCCAATAGAAAGTCCTGACCACGACGTGGTGGTGCTTACAAATGGTGCCATGATGGTAGTAGAGCCGCTTGCATCATGGTTGCAATTAAAGTTATGTCCAGTTTCGTGCGAAACCATGCAGCGCATAGTCGCCCCGACTGCCGCAAAATCCTCCAAAAGTTGAAATTTTGCATTACTTGTGCATACTCCTCCTACATAAGCCAAGCCGATAACATTTGGGTCAAATGCAGGTGCATCATTGGTAATATTCAAGTCCGTCCATAGTGCGCCCAAGTCATAGCCCGAGAAAGTACCTGGCAGACAGCTTGCCGAACCCCCTGTTGCCCAAGAAGCAAATTGCCCCAACAGTTTACCCGCAGTAATCTGTCCTGCCGTTGGGTTGTCATTCGTGGATTTCCAGTACGTTTCTGCACAAGAGCTACTGGTGGTCACAAAAAATTCTGTCAGAATATTAAATTTTATCAGCCTATTGAAATCATTGTCGTAATCGGTATTGATGTCGTTCACGACTGCTGCGCTGTGGTTGCTAATATTGGTAGTGTTTGAATAGAGCGTGAACATACTAAAGTCGGAAGCGATGCCGAGCGATACGTTCAGGCAGCCCGCAGGAGCTAAATTTCTTTCGGACGCAGCTTCATTTTCTGTTCCGTGTATCAGTTCTTTCTTTTTATCTTGCACTTCTGACGCTCCGCACTTGTGCGTGTTGTCGGGCTTTACGTCGCTCACTTTGTAGAAAAGAAACAAATCCGCTGGGCAATTTGGTACAAATCGACTCAACGGCTCAATGTAGTAGGTCACATCGGCGTACATATATTTCCCGTAAATAAATCCATCGTTGATGGTCATTGCTATCTGCGCGCCGTCTGTGGTTGTGCCTTGATAGGTGATTACCTCGCTTTTTGGCAGCTCTTTCACGCCGTCTGGTCCTTCTGCAAAGGCTCTGTAATTTTCGGCGCGGACATCGCTCGGCACGAGATAGGTGTCGAATGATTTTGAATTTTCTAACGAAAGAACAAAATGAGAGGTTGTGCCAGTCGAGGCGTGGGCTTTGAGTGTTTTTGAGTCAATGCTGAATACTTTGAAAGCAGAAAGCATTTTGTTGAGAGCAACATTCGAGCCGTAGGCTTCGATTTCTTGCCCCACGAATGATTTTGTCTGCTGCGCGAACATTATTTGCGAAGCAAATAATAAGGAAATAAATAGTTTTAATTGTTTTTGCATTTTGGAAGTTGTTTAGGAACGCGTCTAAAATAAACTACTTATTTTTTCTTCATTCCTTAATGGTTTAAAATATTTTTTGTGACGAGTCATTTTTGACTTATTTTAACAATAAGCACATCACAAAGTTCTATATTATCTACGAAATAACCTAATTTTTGGTAATATTTTTTTATTCATGACATGAAAAAATATTACTTTGCCTTTATTTGTGACAAAAAAAAGAGTTTTTACAAAATACATTTGTAAAAACTCTTTTTTTATGTGAAATAATGAAAAACGCAAAACCTACATTCTGACGACTCTTTCGGAGCAAATAATGCGGTCTTTGGTCGAAATCTTCAAGACATAAATATTTTTTGGAAAACTGCTGATGTCTATTTTTATGATTTGAG
>JAYWGG010000088.1:0-7927 GCA_043778415.1 Saprospiraceae bacterium | reverse complement strand
CGTTGGCGGTTGTCAGGTTTAAGACTTTTTCTACTACGGCGACGTAGAGTTTATAGCTTGCGGTTGGAGCAGTTCCGAGTGTTTTTATTTTTATGTTTGCTGTCCGATTGGTGCCAGCATTTTCTGTCACTTTTACCTCGATTGGACTCGTTTGATTGAGCGTAGGTTGGAGGCTCGCGAGTGGCAAAAGCTGTGAGCCTACGGCGACAGAAACGCCATTGAGGACGGCGCGCGGCGTGCCATCTACGCCATAAAAATTAGCTCTCGAATCGTTTTCTACCGGATTTTGCTGGTACAAAACACAAGAACTGTAAGGCACAGAAGGGTGAAATGAAACGTGATGCACGTCGGCGGCATAAGGCGCAATGGTCGTGTAGAGCGAAGGATTTTTACTTTTACAAACACTGCAATTCGTATTTGTAAAGTGTTCGAGAAGAACATATCTTTTTACATTTTGTGCAAAAAAAGTGTTTGCTGTGACAGCGAATGTCAAGAGAAGAAGTAATTTTTTCATTGATATAATTTTTTTAAATTTTTTATTTTTCTAATTGCTTTATTTTTGCTTCAAGATAATCGATTGCTACACGACAAAACGGGCGATACTCTCCTTGCTTATTAGGTTTTGACCAATTTTCGAGTTCTTTTTTTAGCACTGATGCTGTCCATGGTTTAGCATTTTTTGATAGGTTTTCTCTGACCTTGTACAACACCTCGCTCCGCCAGTTTTCAAATCTATCTGAACCAAGTTTTAAGACTTTACACAGGTCATGTTCTACTAATTTATCATTGTCTGTAAAAAAAAACTGACTCTTGAAAGAAACTAAATTTTCAATATTCTTATCCAAGGGGTTCACTTTTAATAATGGTTTGTTTTTTTTCTCTCCAGAACAACTGTGGCTCTTATCGTTGCAAGAGGCGAGCATATTTTGATATTTTAACTCATTCTCTTTGTGTATTTTTTTGGAATACGGCGAATCTTTATGCCTGTTTTGTGGGATATAGTGTTCTACGCACATTGACTGCTCCGAAATTCTACGCATACAGTAACAGCAAATATAACCTTGCTCTTTGCAAAGTGCTTTTTTTAGCAACTTGTCTGTATCTCCGAAGCCGCTATAGGAAGAATTGGGCGTTTTCCTAAACTTAATCAAAGTTTCAGGCTCATTTTTCAATTCTTTTGCAATAAATTTCATATTTCTACTTCGTCTAATAGGTCTTGAAGATATAAATTCGCACGAATAATTTCGGTATCAAATTCACCCCACTTTTCTGCAAGTTCGTTCAGAATCTTTCTGGCGTTTTCTGCATTTCTTTCGTTTAACATTTGATAAAATTCATCTTTTTTCTCCTTATATTCCGCAGTGAACCGTGACAAACCAAAAATATCTGCCAAAACAAAATTACTATCGCGCCCTTCGTTATAAAAATTATTTTCCTTCAAACTGTTATTTTGTAATATAAAAACACTCTTGTTGGGTACTTGGCTTACGACTTGCGGCGAGTGAGTAGTCACAATAAACTGAATATTCGGAAAATTTTGGGTCAATGCTGGAATAATATTTCGCTGCCATTTAGGGTGTAAATGTTGCTCAATTTCGTCAATCAACACAATACCAGTACCGAGAAGTGGATTTTCCAAACTCGGATTAGCTAATATTAAGCGACGCGCAATATCTATTACTAACATCAACATTTGCTTTTCTCCAGCCGAAAGCTGCCCAACATCAAGCAAAATACCATTTTTATTGATACACAGACTGAAATTTTCTTTTGCAATATCAAAAATATCATTTGGAGGATCCATTTTTTTGATTAGTCCCAAATTATCAAACTGATTTTCGTCTGCTTCATTTAAAAAGCGAAGCATAATATCATTGATAGTCTGAATAGCTTTGCTTGGAGTTTTTAGGACTTCACTATTTTTTTTTTCATAAATATACCATGTCACAAAATCTATAAATTTGGTGAAAGGTGCATTCATGCTATTATAAAGTGCCAGCTGCTGTTTATACTTGAATCCTGGAAGTTTGGCACCCGAAAGCGAATACAAAGAACTGTTATAAAAAGCTATAATAGGTATATTTGAGTCTTCATTATCGAGTGTATTATGCAATCCGCCAGAGCTTACAGAGTGGACTTCACTTTCCAAAGTTTCTGTCGTATTTCTTGTTACAATCTGGTTTTCGGGCGTTTCTTCTATCAGAGCCTCGACTACATACTGATCTGCGCCGCTTTTTATATCTTTTTCTGTGATTAAATCTTCAAAATTTTTATCATACAGATAATTTATTTTTTTGACGATTAAACACACTATTTGCCCTAAACTCAATCTTAAAGCGTCCAAAATACTGGTTTTTCCACCACCATTTTGTGATATGAGTACCGCTACATTCGACGTGCTGCTAAACTCAAGTTCTAATTCTTCAAAACCACGAAAATTTTCGATTTTAAATTTTTTGATTCTCATGTTGCGATTTTATTTACAAAAATAACTATTTTTTTAAATACTTACGATTTTAATCCAATATGCGGACTTCGGTTTCCGAGATATGAATGGCGCGGTTTTGAGAGGTTCTCTGAAAAATATCCACTGCACTGTTTTCTAATCGCAGCACGCCGCGCGGACAGACTGCCGAACAAATACCGCAGCCCACGCAGCTCGCTCGCACGATGTCTTGCCCTTTTTGGGCATACGCTTTTACGTCAATTCCCATTTCGCAAGCGGAGGAACAGTTGCCACAGGAGATACATTGCCCGCCGTTGGTGGTGATGCGAAATCGAGAAAAATATTTTTGCAAAATTCCCAAATAGGCTGCCATCGGACAGCCAAAACGACACCACACACGACTTCCCATTATCGGATAAAAACCTACGCCTACTACGCCCGAAAATGCCGCTCCGACAAACATTCCGTACCATTTGCTCAACTCGTAGCTGTTGAGAAACAAAAATTGCGCTTGTCCCGTGAAGCGCGTGTAAAGCACCATACCCGTCATCAAAGTAACAAAAACCAACACGCCGTGAATGAGCCAACGCTCTATTTTCCAAGCCATTAGGGATTTGTCAGAAAGGTGTCGGAACGAATCGCCCGCCGTTTCTGCCAATCCGCCGCAGCCACAAACCCAACTGCAATACCATCTTTTTCCGTAAAAATACGTCAAAACGGGCGCGAGGACGAGAAAAGAAAATATACCCCAAAACATTACGAACAGTCCAAAAGTTCCGTTGTGCAGCATTTCGTTGATGTGCCAATCGAAGAAAAAATAATAGTTGAGGGGCCAGATGCTTTTAAAATCATTGAAAGGCAGATTGAAATTTGCCAAAATTTCGGGCAACATGAACGCAAAAGCAGTCTGAAAAAACATAACCGAAAGCGTCCGAAACATTTGGTAGCGGTTGTGACGGTATTTCCAGATAAATTTTACGCCGAGCGACAAAATAAGCAGCGTATAAAGCACTCCATAAACGAACCATTCGCTGGCAGGTTTTGCTTTCAGAAGGAAGCTCAAAGGGTCGAAAAACGCAATCAAACCGGTATTGGCTGCGCCGTTTTTGCCCAATCCCAAATATTCGGGATACCAATAAAGGAGTATGTAAAATCCCGTCAGCACGATGCCTAATAGCCAAGCCAGAACGCCGCGCCCCGTCAAACTATTGTGCCAAAGTCCGTTATTCTTGATGCCGTCGGGCTGGCGGCGGTACATTTGGTAGGCGTAAGCGACGGTGCCGAGTGCGATGAGGCACAGCGAAAGGGCGAGCAACCAAGCTGCATTGGGCAATTTTGCGCCAAAAGCGGCGGCGATTTGCAACACAAAACCGATGCCTACGGCGGCGAGAGCGAGTTTTTGCGAGAGCGGTAGATTGTGATTTTCGGCAACCGAAAGCGAAGCGTGTGCTTGAATATTCATTATTTTGACGTATTTTTGTATTTTAATTTATTTATTCAATTTTAACGAAATGCCAACTTCTTATTCAAAATTCAAATTAGAAGACATCAAAGCATTGGGAATTGATGCTAAATATGGTTTGTTGTTTCAAGGCGTTGAGATAGCTGAAAAAGAGCCTTCCTCACTGTTGTTGGCTGTTTTGGAGCGCAATCAAAGAAGCCGAATGGGCTCTGAAAAGGCAAAATCTGAAAAAATTATCGCACCCATTTTAGAAGAATTAGAAGCTACCAATAGAGGTCATCTTGCCATTTTTTCGGGCTACCAATTCAATATTGACAAAGCGTTGGGACTGACGGGTTTTTGTGATTTTATTTTTTCAAAAGACCCAAAAGCATTAGACATTCAATCGCCGATTTTTTGTATCGCCGAGTCTAAAAACGAAAATTTGGACAATGGAGTTGCACAATGTATCGCCGAAATGTACGCCGCGCAAATTTTCAATCAAAAAAACAATACAGAGTTACCTGCTATCTACGGTACAGTTACTTTTGGTTTGCAGTGGAAATTTTTGCAACTCATTGATAAACAAGCAGTTGTAGATGAAAAAATTTATTACCTCAATGAACTTCCCAAACTGCTCGGCGTTCTGAATTACATCGTCAATCAATAAAAAAATACCAAAATGCCAAAATCATATTCTGCATTCACAATAGACGAACTTTTGGACATGGGTTTGATTATTGATGAAGAAAATTTTTTGTACAAAGAAAAAATCGAGGACATCAAGCCAAGTGATTTTCTCGTAGAGGCTTTAGAGCGCGGCAAACGCCGCAAACTGAAGTCAGAAAAAGCAAAATCGGAACACATCATCACGCCTATTTTGACCGAAATCGAAGAAATTAATAACGGTAGATTCGCTACCTTTTCTGGCTACAAATTTAACGTAGATAAAAATCTCGGCTTGGTCGGTTATTGTGATTTTATATTGACCAAAGAAGCGAAATCACCGATTATCCAGGCTCCCGTTTTTTGTTTGGTCGAAGCCAAAAACGACAATCTTGACGTTGGTTTAGCACAATGTATCGCCGAAATGTATGCTGCGCAAATTTTCAATCAAAAAAAAGATAAACCGATGAAAGTAATTTACGGCGCAACCACTTTTGGTTTTGAATGGAAATTCCTACAACTTACGGGCAACAAAGTAAATATAGACAATGAAATTTATTACCTCAACGAACTCCCCAAACTGCTCGGCGTTCTGAATTACATCGTCAATCAATAAAAAAATACCAAAATGCCAAAATCATATTCTGCATTTACCTACCAAGACATAGAAAATTTGGGCATCGTTGCAAAAAAAACAAATTTGCAACTCCAAAAACAATCTAAATCAATAGAGCCAAGTGTGATGCTGACTACTGCTCTGCAACGAGCTTTAGAAAAAGACATTGCTACCGAAAAAGCAAAATCTGAACGCATAATTATGCCGATATTAGACGAATTAGAAGAAATCAACAACCGTTCTTTTTCTACTTTTTCGGGTCACCAATTCAACATTGACAAGGCACTGGGGCTGATGGGATTCTGTGATTTTATCCTATCTCAAAATCCAAACTCTCCACTGATAAAAGCTCCTATTTTTTGTATCGTAGAAGCTAAAAATGATAATTTGGACAACGGAACAGCACAATGTATCGCCGAAATGTACGCTGCGCAAATTTTTAATAAAACCCACAACAGCACTAAAAAAATAATCTACGGCGCAACAACACTCGGATTCAACTGGAAATTTCTGAAATTAGAAGAAAATATTGCTTACCTTGACAACGAAATCTACCCGATTTCGGAACTCCCCAAGCTGCTCGGCGTTCTGAATTACATCGTCAATCAATAAAAATAGAAAATAAATTAACCCAACCGCGCTAAAAATCGCCCCACAAAACTCAATCTCCGTTTCGCTTTCAGCCGTAAATCGCTTCCAGTCAGTTGATTGTATTGATGCACAAACTCTTTTTCGTACTCATCAAAAAACTCTGGGTCAAAGTTCGCCAAACTCAAATGCTCCAAAACCGTTTCAATCGGCGTTCTCTCCAAAATCCACTTCTCGCACACCTCATGCCGATAACGAATGCCCATCAAATTAAACCCCGTCACATAAGTCCCCCCAAAGGGGGGCGAAAAAGTCCCTCCTTTGGAGGGATTTAGGGAGGAAAAATTCACCCGAATCGCTTTCTTACCACTCTGATGCTCCCAATAAAGGCTCGTCACGCCCTCTGGATTTTTTGCCAAAACATCGCCATACACTTGATATTCGATGTCAAAAAACTTCGCCGAGTTGAACCAAAGTCTTGGCTCGTACTTCGTCGGCTGCCCACAAACCGTCCGCGCCACCGTCTGTCCCATCATGCGACCCGTGTACCAAACCGCCTCTATCGCCCGCCGACCCTGCTGCGGACGACGCAACTCCGCACAATCTCCAATCGCATAAACATCTGGATTTGAGGTAGTTAGGTATTCATCGACCAAATATCCGCGCCCGACTTCTATGTAGTCTCCACCCCGACCCTCCCCAAAGGGGAGGGAGATGGCTCCACTCCTACCCTCCCCTTTGGGGAGGGAATTTCCTGCCTCCCCAAAGGGGAGGGAGATAGCTCCACTCCGACCCTCCCCAAAGGGGAGGTCAAAAGCTCCCTCCCCTTTGGGGAGGGCTGGGGTGGGGACAACATTCGGACTCACCCCAACCGTCAGTCCGACAAAGCCGCACTCAATCCTTTCGCCGCTTTTGGTGGTGATAGCTTTGACCACGCCGTTCTCGTCACCGATTATCTCGTCGAGTTCTGTTCCCAAGCGGAGGTCGATGTGATGCTCCAAAATATGCCGATTGATCATTGCGCTTTCTTCTGCGGGTAAGATTAAATCCCAAAAAGATTTTTCGCGCACCAAAAAAGTGACCGCAATACCTCGAGAAGCAAACATCTCCGCCATTTCTATCCCAATCAGACCGCCGCCGACGACGACGGCACGTTTCAGCCCCTTGCTGTACCGCTCCATCGCCTCCATATCTTGCAAATGATACAAGCCATGCACACCTTTGAGGTCTTGACCTCGCCAGCCAAACTTGTTAGATTTAGAGCCTACGGCAATAATTAATTTATCGTAAGTCATTGATTGTCCGTGACTTAACTGAAGTATTTTATTTTCTGCGTCAATACTTTCCACGCGGGTTTGCACGCGCTCGATGCGATTTTTTTCCCAAAACCAATCTTCGTAAAGTTCTGTGCTTTCTTGCTTGACGTGACCCATAAAAACGTACATCAAAGCCGTCCTCGAAAACGGTTTTAAAGTTTCTTCCGAAATCATAACTATCTGATTGTCAGATAGTTTTCGTATGTGTCGCGCTGCATTCGTCCCTGCAACGCCATTGCCGATGATGACGATTTTAGGCATATAAAAAATTTATTTTTGGTAAAAATAAAACTTATTTTGGTGAAAATAAAAAAAGCGTTCTTTTCTTTTGAAAGGAACGCTTTTTTATGCTAAAGGCAACGAATAATAACTGGTATCAGCTTTAGCCTAAACGACTCGCTTGTGGCAAGTATTTAGCTGAAGCCGATACACCATTTTTTTATACAACAGCTAAAGCTGTTGCCAACACACAAAACTATTTAGGTACAGCTTCCTAAAAAAAATGACTTACATTTTTACAATCTTTTGGGTCAATATCTGACCATTCTCTAATTTCATTTGGACAAAATAAACGCCTGCGTTCAGAGTCGAAACATCAAAAGAAAGAGCTTGCTTCCCCTTTTGTAGCAGCCTATTTTGGGACAAAAATTGCACGCCCGACGCATTGAGCACCGAAATAACGGCATTATTTTCTTCCAAAATATTTACATTGAGATTAAGCTCCGTTTCCGTCGGATTGGGCGCAACCGTTAGCATATTTTCGGCACTTTGTAGCGCAGCTTGCGTTCCTCCTACATAAAAACTTTCGTTGTCATTCTGCCCAATAAGCGGATTCACTATCGCACAACTGCTCG
>JAYWGG010000087.1:0-2742 GCA_043778415.1 Saprospiraceae bacterium | reverse complement strand
GAGGCTCTATCGACGCGCGTTTTCAGGGTGCTATCAAGAAGGGAATTATGCAAAAAATGCAGGAAGGACCGCTTACGGGTTCGCACTGCCGCGACCTCCGCGTTTGCGTCTATGACGGCAAAATGCACGCCGTAGATAGCAATGATATGGCATTCCAAACGGCTGCTTCGCAAGCGTTTCGCCACGCTTTCCCCAATGCGGGTCCGCAGATTTTGGAGCCAATCTATGATTTAGAAATACTTTGCTCCGACGAAGTAATGGGCGATGTGATGGGCGACCTTCAAACTCGCCGCGCTATCATCACGGGCATGGACAGCGACGGGCATTACCAAAAAATAAAAGCGCGAGTGCCGTTGGTGGAGTTGTACCAATATTCCTCCACGCTGCGCGCGCTCACGCAAGGCAGAGCAAAGTTCAAACGCCAATTCGCTGACTATCAAGCTGTTCCGATGGATTTGCAACAAAAACTTATCGCCGAACACCAACATGAATTAGAGGAAGCGTAGATAGTTTTTAGTGATTAACCGATGTTACACAAAGATTTTAAATTGACTCATTTAATCTTGATTTTGTGGTAATTCTCTTGTCCTTTGTCACTTTTTTTATCCCCAACCCGACCTTCCCCAAAGGGGAAGGAGAAGAGAAAAAGTAACCAAAAAAATCAAGTGCTCTATAAAAATTCTAAAGTTTTTGCTTAAAAATCCCGTCGGCGCGCGAAAAATACTCGTCGGCTGCGCCAGACTTTAAACAGTTTTCGCTTCGCCAGACGATATTTTTGCAAAAACTTGAATTTCTACAAGGCACGTCTGAAAAGACAGTGACTTTGAATGAAATAGTGTTTAAAATTTTCTACTAAAAAATATGTTGCGTAACATCAGTTACTAAATAATTTACAGCCATCAAAAACTAATAATTTCTTATCATATATATATGGCGTAAGATTACACTTTTCTTTTTTCCATCGGCACGCCGTAGGCTTTTCGGGGCAGTCGGCGTTTGTCTTCCAGCATCTCTAATATCATTTGCCACAGAAACTCGTAAGGAAGTATTTCTGTTTTGAAAGATTTTTCAGAAATATCCATCGGGATTGCTTTTAACTTTCTCGAGTGGTTGGAAGTTTTTCGGATAATGGCGGCTTTGTGGAACCCCTCAAAGGGTATTATCATCAACATTCTGACGAATATGTTCGTCCGCAGCTGTTCGTCTTTCTGCAAGTGGCGCGCGGCGTACCTTCCGATTGCCTCCATTCTATCCACGATGTCGTTGTATTTGCGCTCCGAAAGCATCAATACGACTTGTATAATCAGCATCGAGATATTTCTTCCGCGCTTGTCGTTGCTGAATTGTGGAACGCTGTTTCGGAATTTGCGGACTTTAAAATTTTTCAGGGACGGCGGCAGTGGAGTTATTTTGGCATCAATCATACCCGAAGCTACCAAAAAATACAAATAAGCCTCGCTTACCTGCCAAAATTCTTTTATTTCTGTAGGTATCTCGTTGTGAGCCGCTATATAAGAAGTCGTATAAATATAGACGGAGAGTGCTTTTTGGTACTGCGCTGTGTGCAGTCCCAATCGAAAGCCAAGCTCCATGTTATTGAACCAGTTGCTGGTGCCTTCTTTGAGCGAAGCTCGGATTTTTTCGATGGCTTCCTCGCCTTCTTTGTAGAGCCGCAGCTGGATACAGCATTGGGTTTTTCGATTCCAAAATATGGTAAGGGCGTTTTGAGCGTGTATTTTTTTGTCCGTAAAAAAATCAATCGCTTCGTCGCAGACCTCGAGCATTTTTTTATAGTCGTTGGCTGCGTCGTGCTTTGTCATCTGTACCAAATAATACACCAAAAAAAACCGTCCTCCTTTTGTTTGTGAGGTGTAGGGACGGAGCTGCTCGGTAGCTTCGGCAGCAAGGGTTATAATTTTTTGTGCGGCACTATTTTTGTGGCGAAATTGAAAAATTAAACCTTCATACAGCTCGTCCGCCAAAGACTCTATCCGCAGTTCTTCCGAATAGACCCGATTGAGTTCTTTAAAATAGTCGTATTTGGTTTTATTTCGTTTGATGGTAGCGTAGTGTCGCCGCAAGACTGCGCTGGACTCTACTGCCAAGTCAAAAAATTCGTACCTCGTAGAAAGTCTCAATACTTTGAGAGAAAGCATGACGGCTGCCGCTCTGGATTGCTGCCCAAGCAGCATTTTGCTTGCCGCCCACATTCGATGGGTGGACAAATACAAGTCCGAGCGACCGTTTGTTTTTTTTAGATTGCCTTCCAATAAGAAAAGGGTATTGACGGCTCGGTACAAAAAACGCATTTTGAATTTTTGATACCCCACATAGCTGCCGTCGCTTTTGCCGTACAATAGTTCAGCTCCAGCCTCATCGTCGTTTACTTCACCGTTGAGCAACGCTTTGTAAAATTTAGAGTATCTATTTTCTACATCTCTATTGAGTTCAAGAATATTGACGTTCTGCACCTTTTTTTCATTCAATATTTTTACAAGTTCCTTCAGAATCTTCATAATGCGACAAAATAAAATAATTTTTTTTAAAAAAATGGCACGAATTGAAAATAAAAATAAAAATAATTTTCTTGTTTTTGTCCCATTTTGGGTTAAAAGTTTAACACTTAAATAACTGATAATCAAATGATTAAATATGTTAATTTGTTTCTTTTTGTAAATTAATAGAATAGTATTTTTTATCAAAAGTGTCCTTTATTGGCTGTCACGAAGCTCGTATCTTTGT
>JAYWGG010000086.1:0-7972 GCA_043778415.1 Saprospiraceae bacterium | reverse complement strand
CATCTATGGGCAGTTTGGTGGTTTGGTAAATCCCAAAACCGATGAGGGCAAACACAAAAAGCCCAACGATGAGCTTATTTTTTACCGAAAATTCAATGATTTTATGCAGCATATTTTTTGTAAATGATTATTTTTTGAAGAATGAAGAAAAGAAAATACCTGAATTTTTCAAATAAATTCTGTTTGCGACGGGACGTTTTTCGTCGCAGCTTCGTACAAAAAAATCACTCTACCAACAGCACCAAACCTTTCAAATAGCTGCCTTCGGGGTGAAATAAATTGGTGGGGTGGTCGGCAGGCTGCGTGAGATGGTGCAATATGCGAACCTGACGCTTCGCCTCCAACGCAGCCGCCATGATAGTATTCTGAAAAAGTAACTTATCCACTACCTGCGAGCAAGAAAAAGTGAAAAGAATCCCGCCTTTTGCTATCTGGCTCAAAGCCATTGCGTTGAGCCTTTTGTAGCCCTGCACGGCGTTGTGGCGTTTATCCACGCTTTTTGCATAAGCTGGCGGGTCCACTATCATCACGTCAAAAGGCAATTCATTTTTTTTCAAAAATTGTAAAACATCTTCTGTGTGTGACGTGTGATTTTGATTGTTTGGAAAATTGAGAGCGACATTTTGTTCGGTGAGTTCGATTGCTTTCGCCGAAACATCTACCGAATGTACTGATTTTGCACCTGCTTTTAGCGCATATACCGAAAAACCGCCCGAATAACAAAACGCATTCAGCACGGTTTTATCTTTTGCGTATTTTGCGAGCAGATTACGGTTGTCGCGTTGGTCGATAAAAAAACCTGTTTTTTGCCCTGTCACCCAATTAATCATAAACTGATTTTGGTTTTCAAAAACAGCTGTCGGAAGTTCGGATTCGCCAAAAATATATTCATTTTTGGTGGTGGCTGCGAAAGCGTCTGGCAAAGTTTCGTGGCTTTTGTTGTAGATGGCAGTCAATTTTTTTCCATATATTTTTTGCAATCCAGCAGCGATTTGTGACATACTTAAAAACATACCTATCGAATGGCATTGCACGACCGCGACCGCTCCATACACGTCAATCACCAAGCCGGGAAATCCGTCGCCTTCTGCGTGGACGAGCCGGTAACAGTCAGTATTGAGATTGCCAATAAGCCCTAATCTTTTGCGCAGCTCGTAGGCATTTCGCAGTTTTTCAGTCCAAAAAATTTGTTTGAGCGGGGATTTTTCAAAAGAAAAGACTCGGACTGCAATGCTGCCTGTCTGGTAGTGTCCGTTGCCCAAAAAATCTCCGTCCGCGCTACAAATTTCTACGATTTCGCCCTCTTTTGGGCTTTGTGAACTGCTCTGAATCGCTCCCGAAAACACCCACGGGTGAAAGCGGCGAATGGCATCGTCTTTTCCTTTTTTTAATATTATTTTCGTCATAATTTATGAAATTTTTACTCGTTTCCGCTGATGGTTTCCGTTATTTCTCTAAAACTATTGAGTCCGGCTTCTATATTTTCGATGATTTCGTTTGCCAGAACGTCGGGGTCGGGCAGGTTATCAAGGTCGGTGAGGCTTTTGTCTTTTATCCAAAATATATCGAGGTTGGTTTTATCTCTTTCGATGATTTCAGAATAATTGAACTTGCGCCATCTGCCTTCTGGATTTTCACCGCTGTAAGTTTCGGTTCTTTTGTTACGGTTTTCGGGATTATAAAGTTTTATAAAATCCTGTAAATGCTCCATAGACAACGGATTTTTTTCAGCGTGTGGCTGATATTACTTCGGTAGTCGTATATCCAAACTTCTTTTGTCCATGCGTCTTTCGAAGCGGGTTTGTTGTCAAAAAACAATACATTTGCCTTCACACCCTGCGCATAAAATATCCCTGTCGGTAGTCGCAAAATGGTATGCAGCTCGGTGGTTTTCATCAATTCTTTTCGCACCGTTTCGCCTGCGCCGCCCTCAAACAACACATTGTCGGGCAACACTACGGCAGCTTCGCCAGTGATTTTGAGAAGCGTTTTGATGTGTTGCATAAAGTTCAGTTGCTTGTTGGCGGTGGTCGCCACAAAATCCTGACGGATAATATTATCGTTCTGCTTTTCTTGTTTGCCTTCTTCGTTGGTGATGGTCGTGCTGCTTTTTTTACCAAAAGGCGGATTTGCTAACACATAATCGTAGCGGGAGCCATTGTCTGGAAGCAGCGCATCTGCCGCAGAGACCAACGGTTCGATGTCTATTTCGCCGATATTGTGCAAAAACATATTCATCAAACACATTCGGCGAGTGTTGGCTACGATTTCGTTGCCGTAAAAAGTTTTATTTTTTAAAAATACTTTTTCTTCTGGGTTCAAACTTTGCGTTTTGATAAAATCGAATGCCGCCAGAAAAAAACCGCCCGTGCCACAAGCTGGGTCAATAATAGTCCGCATCGGTTTGGGACGCATACAGGCGACTATCGTTTTGATTAAGGCACGCGGCGTAAAATATTGTCCTGCGCCGCTTTTGGTATCTTCGGCGTTTTTCTCCAAAAGTCCTTCATAGATTTTGCCCTTTATGTCCGCTCCCATCAGACTCCACTGCTCCTTGTCAATCATATTTATGATTTTTGAAAGTTTGGCAGGGTCTTGAATCTTGTTTTGGCTCTTCACAAATATTTGCCCAAGTGTTCCTTTTTCAGTTCCCAAACTGCGGAGCATTTGGTTGTAGAAAATTTCTAATTCCAAACCATTTTTTTGCGACAACGTTTGCCAGTCGCAGGTATCGGCGTTGGGTTCTTCTTCGCCCTGTGCGTTTTTGAGTTTCGGGAACGACAGTTTTTTGTCATAGGGTGGCTTGTTGAGTTCGTCCGCCATTTTGAGGAACAGCAAATAAGTAATTTGCTCCAAATAATCGCCGTAGCCCACGCCGTCGTCCCGAAGCACATTGGCGAAGTTCCATACTTTTGATATTACTGCATTGTCTGCCATTTGTTACTTGATTTTATTTTTATTTGTTTTTTTTGTGCTTGTTCTTTTGCCAATTTTTCGGCTTTTATTTTTTGGAGCAATGCGCTGGCGGGTTCATAATCTGCTTCTTTTTTGCACGCTTCTATTTCTGATTCGCTTAATAGCTTTCCTTCAAAGGCTTTTTTGAGGATACTTTGGCGCAGGGCTTCGGCTTTTTGGAGACTTTCGCTGATGCTTTGCTCCATTTTGTCACACACAGAAAGGCGGCGTTCTATTTCGGCTACGATTTGGGTTTGTTCTTCTGTTGTGGGAACTTTAATATTATACAAGGCAATTTGCTCAAATTTAACTCTCGGTTTATCGCCTGAAGATTGTTTATTTGACCAATGCACAAAATCCTGTTGATGTAAAATAAGTTTTAAATATTGGGGTAAAATGCTTTCAGTTGTTTCTAAAACAATAAATTCACCAGAAGCAACACCTTCATATTCTGCATGATAAACTTTATTAAGATATGGTCGCATTCTACCGTAAAGTATATGATTAGCATTAAACCAATTTCCTGCACTTTTAAACTCATTAAATTTATATATAAAATGAGGTTTAAGAGCATTTTTCTCTAAACAATCCATTCCTATAAATGGCAAATTCGGTGCATCATCAGGCATTAATTTAATTGATATTTGAAAAACGAGTTCGCCTAAATTTAAAATTGGCAAAGATTTAATTTGCTCAATTTTTGGATATGAAACTAAATTTTGTGGCTTACTTGGTTTCCCTCCAATTTTTCCATTTTTCTCCCATTCTTTCACCGCTTTTTTCCAATGTTCTATTTGTTGGTGGTAATGATTTTGTCTTTCCTGTTTTATTTGTTGTAATAATTGTTCGGCGGTGGTGGTGGATGCGGTGGTGGTGGATGCGGTGGTGGTGGATGCGCGATTAATCGCGCATCTACGCCATTCTGTCGTCAATTTTCCCTCAAATGCTTTTTTTAACACTGCTTGGCGGTATATTTTTAATTGTGCCTGTGCGGTTTTCAAATTAGCAACGCCGTTGTCTAAATCCGAAAACAAGGACTCGATTTTGGACACAATGGCGCGCTGGATAGGGAGCGGAGCGAGAGGGATTGATAAATTTTTAAGAATTGTTTGACTAATATTTGGTTGTGCGCCACCAGTTCCTTGTGATATTAATTTTTGCTTTCGATTTAAAAGAAAGTTGAATAAATATTTAGATTCAATCGACTGACTTTTATAAATTCCACAAATTGCTTGATTCGTAGTTGCTTCAACACCTAAAAATGCAAGTTTACCAATAGTTGCACCATACAGTGCAATCAATAAAGTCCCTTCTGGAAAAATTTTAGCACTTGAATTTTTTACAGCATCTTCTGAAATGTATTCTTCTGTATCGTAAATAACGCCTTTATCCAACTCTCCAGATTTCACCCAAGGAATTGAGCCTTGGTAAAATTCAAGTTTGTTTCTCGAAGGCGTACCTCCCGAAGTTATAAAACAAACTTCCCCCAGTTCCACTTCAATCCAATCTTCTTTTATCATGTTGTTCATTTGTTAAAAATTTGGGCTAATTGTTCGGCGTATATCCGTATCCCAAAGGGATAATATATTTATAAAAAAAACGCCGTATGTCATTTTGCGACCCCGTTGGGGTCGAATACCCGTATTTGTTAAAATCTTTTCTATAAATATATGACCCCGTTGGGGTCGTATGCTTTTTATGCTAATTTATTCAAATTACATATTTCATTCTGTTTATTCTCAAATTTTGAAAATTCTGATACTGACATTATGCTACAAGAGCTTCATTAATTTCGGTCAGAACTTTTTCGTAGTCGCTACCAAACAACTGATAGATTTTGCCGATTCCACCCAAAGCGTCAAAAGGAGTGTATTCGAAATTTTCCTTGCTAATGTGATAAGAACTAACAATATGTTCTTTGATCATTCGCAGCCAGTCCATTTGTTCGGGCGTAAAGCGGTTGTGTTTTCCTGCATTTTGCTTGAATATCCAATTCTTAAAATTTTCGTCTATCGTTTTGTCAAAAGGTTTTAGTTCGCTGTCTATGCCACAAGCTCTGCGAATAAGCGATATTAAAATCGTCAATTCGTCAATCGGCTGCTTACTTTTTATATTTTCGAGTTGGTTGTATGCCGCCCACACATAATCGGGGGCGAGCGCGGGTTTGTCTGCTTTCAGTTTGGCAGCGACTTCTTGTATCATTTTGAAAGTAATCTCTCGGCGATTGTAGGGCTGATAGTAAAAAATAGAGAGGGCTTTGATTTCATCTTTGTTGGCTTCGAGATATTCACTAAAATCTTTTACAGTAGCTGCGGCTTTGTCGCCCGAAGTTTTGTCCCATTCGGATTTGGTGACGGTGTCTATGTTGTGGCTGTCTATAATTTGCTCGTGTACTGTGCGGACTTTTTCGAGGTATTCGTTCAGTTTTCCGTTGAAAGTAGAAGTGGCTTGGTCTATCAATTCTTTTTGTGATTCTTTTCCGAAGTCGTCAATATTTTCTGGGCTCGGGTTGGAGACAAGGCGTGCTTCTTTTCCGAAGTCGTCTGTGTTTTCTGGGCTCGGGTTGGAGACAAGGCGTGCCTTGTCTGTACGGGAGGCATTTATTTTTTGCTTTATTTTTTCTTCTATTTGGTCGTTGTCGAAAGCGGAAAGTAATTCTTTGGAGATTTGTTGGAGATTTTTTTCCTTTGGAATATTCTAATAATTTTTCCTTTTCGGTGTCGGTAATTTGTCGGTTCATTCGGATAAGACGATTCGCCAAAGAGAGAAATAAATTTTCTTCGACTACGCCCATCGTCACCGCACCCAACAAATCTTTTAGGGCAATAGTTGGTTTTCGCTCCAACGGTCGGCTGTCGGTTTTTTTAGATTTGGTAACGCCTACGGCATCAACAATGATAAAATGAGTTTTGGCTTTTGCGGTTTTAGACACCTTCTGAAAAGCATCTTTGCTGATGGTGCGAGTGCCTCTGCCTTTCATTTGCTCGAAATAATTGACGCTTTTCACGTCGCGCATAAAGAGCAAAACCTCCAAAGGTTTTACGTCAGTGCCTGTGGCAATCATATCCACCGTGACGGCAATGCGCGGATAAAACTCGTGGCGAAAGCGGTAGAGTACCGATTTGGGATCTTCTTATATCTTGTAAGTTAGTTTTTTACAAAAGTCATCGCCTTCGTCAAACTCTTCGCGAATGATTTTTATTATATCGTCTGCATGGCTGTCCGTCTTGGCAAAAACCAATGTTTTCGGCACTTCGTAGTCCCCTTTTTGGTCTATTCTGTTGGGAAAAATTTCGGTTTGCAGTGCTTTTTTGTACTGACGAATGATATTCCTGATTTGGCTTGGGTTCACTACTTTTCTATCCAAATCATTTTTGAGGTATTCAATGTCTTCGTCTTCTTGTATCCAGCGATTTTTTCGAGTCAATTTATCCCGTCTGTCCACATACCAGCCAGCTTGTATGACACTTCCTTTTTGAGATATTTCCGTTTCGATTGTATAGACTTCGTAAGGAACATTTACGCCGTCTATCACAGATTGCTCGTAGGTGTATTCGCTGACAACATTTTCATCAAAAAAACCAAAAGTTCTTTTATCTGGCGTAGCGGTCAAGCCAATCAGAAAAGCATCGAAGTAATCCAAGACCTGTTTCCAAAGGTTATAAATAGAGCGATGGCACTCGTCAATAACTATAAAATCAAATTGCTCGATAGGCACTTTGGCGTTGTATTCTACGAAAGTTGCCTGCTTTTTATTGCGTTGTTGTTCTATCCAAGACGACTCGTTGGGGTTGGTGTCTTCTGCGCTTTCGTCCAATTCTTCGCCTTTCAGAATAGCGTACATACGCTGAATGGTGGAGATACAAACATGACTGTCGGAAGATATATAGCTTGAGCTAAGGCGCTGGACATTGTAATCCTGCTGAAATTTTCGATTGTTAAGTTCAAACTTTTGAAATTCCTGCTCCGCTTGCTCGCCGAGATTTTTGGTATCCACCAAGAACAAAATCCGTTTGGCTTTTGCGTATTTCAATAAACGATACACAAAAGTAGCCGCCGTAAAAGTTTTTCCTGCGCCCGTCGCCATTTGTATCAATGCTTTGGGCTTATTCTTTTTAAAAGATTGCTCCAAATTATTAATGGCTTTGATTTGAGCGGGTCGAAGTTCGGCTTCGTCCAATAGCGGAATGTCTAACAGCCGGCTCCTTAAACTTTTATCTTTTTTGAGCCATTCCGCAAGTGTTTCGGGTCTATAAAACCAAAAAATATTTCTTCCTCTTGGTTTTGGGTCCCGCATATCTCTAAAACGAGTAACAGTGCCAGTGCTTTCAAAAACGAAATGCAAGGGCTTATTCTCAAGATATTTTAATTTTGCCCGAGAGTATTCCACTGCTTGATCTTCGGCTACGGTTAGATTATGCCCATCTTCTTCTTTTTTTGCCTCAATAATCCCAACAGGATTTTTGTCTATGAAAAGCACATAATCGGCAAACTTGGTTTCGGCATTGTATTCTCTTACGGCAATACCTTCGCCAGCACTTAAATCTACTTCATTTTTCGATTGCACCAACCAGCCTGCTTTTTCCAGCATCTGGTCTATTCTATCGCGGGCAATTTGCTCGGGATTTTGGTTTTTATCTGTAGTCATACTATTTTTTTTACGAAAAATAACCTAAAAATGTACGGTCATTCCCAAGCTCGGAATGATTGGAAGCTGATTGACACGGTCGTAGCGGACGCGGTCGAAGTAGAAGATATTTTGGCGGTCATAGGCATTCGTAATGCTCGCATTTACTTCTAAATTCGAGTATTTGGTGAATTTTATCGTTTTTTTGATAGAAATATCCAATCTGTGATAATACGGTAGGCGACCAGAATTTCTTTTGTCGGAATAAATGATGCCCAAGTTCGGATTCTCGGTCAAAACATTAGTGCCTATCCCGCCGTTTAGGTTGTTTTTGGTATAAAATCCTTGCGTAAGCGTAAATGGAAAACCTGAACCCAAGTTCCATCTTGC
>JAYWGG010000085.1:0-2756 GCA_043778415.1 Saprospiraceae bacterium | reverse complement strand
CCAAAAAAGTCCAAAAAGCTCCAAAAATTGACGGCAGATTGGACGATGCCATTTGGCAGTCCGCGCCGCTTGCGGGCAACATGACGCAGTTCGAGCCGAAGCCTTTTTCGCCCGCTACCTTGCCGACCGTCGCTCAAATCGTTTATGACAACGAGGCGATTTATATTGCTGCGCACCTCACGGAAGACCCCAAACTTTTGCGGCGGGAATTGAGCAGGCGCGACGGAATTTTTGATGCCAATACCGACTATTTTACCGTTAGTTTTGATACTTACGACGACGACCAAAATGGATTTCGATTCGCCGTAGCAGCCAGTGGCACGCAGGCAGATGCAAGAATTTCGACCAACGATACCGATTTTAATTGGGACGCGGTCTGGGAATCCGCCGTTTCGGTCGTTGCCGACGGCTGGGTATTAGAAATGAAAATCCCTTATTTCAATCTTCGTTTTGCCAAAAAAGCGGAGCAAAAATGGGGCTTACAGTTCGCGCGCTTCGTCAAGCGGCTCGGCGAAACCGATACTTGGGCACCACTCGACCCCAAAGTAAACGGACAAGTAATCCAGTGGGGAAATTTAGAGGGAATGATGAACCTCGAGCCGCCATTGCGCTTGCAGCTTTCGCCCTATGTCGCCGCCGAATATCAAAGCATTGGCTCGATAGATGGTGATGGCAAAAAATTTTATGGCAACTCCAAAAGTATTTCGGGCGGTCTGGATTTGAAGTTGGGACTCAACGAAGCCTTTACACTTGACGCGACGTTGATACCCAATTTCGGACAGGTGCAGTCCGACAATCGTATTTTGAACCTGTCACCATTTGAGCTTTTTTTTCAAGAAAGACGACCTTTTTTTACGGAAGGAACGGAGCTTTTTAGCAAAGGCGATATTTTTTACAGTCGGCGTATTGGCGGCACGCCACGAAAAAAATACGATGTCTATGGCGACCTCAACGGCAACGAAGTAGTAGAAAAAAACCCCAACGAAACACAGCTTTTCAATGCTACAAAGGTGTCGGGACGCACCGGCAGCAAGCTCGGCGTAGGCATCTTGAACGCCGTAGCCGCTCCGATGTATGCCACTATCAAGGATACGATGACTGGAAAGCAGCGCACATTTCAGACGAGTGAATTGACAAATTACAATGTCACAGTATTCGACCAATTATTTAAAAATAACTCTTCGATCAGCTTCACCAATGCCGCTACGATTCGCAACGGAAGCGGTAGAGATGCCAACGTGTCGGCTCTCGGTGTGAAATTTCGGGACAAAAACAACAAGTACGAAGTGTCAGCGCGCGGGCGAATGAGCCATATTTTTAGGGACAACAGAGCGACGGAGTCGGGCTACACTTACGACGTAGGAGTGGGAAAAGTGAGCGGAAATTGGACGTGGAGCCTCAATCAAGAACTTCAAGACGACAAATGGAATCCGTCGGATTTGGGATATTTTCAGCAACGCAACTACTTTTTTAATGCCGCTAACATCAGCTACAACCAGTATATACCGAATAAAATTTTTCTGCAAAGCAACTGGTGGGCTGGTTTGTACAGTTTTACGCGCTTCAAACCATTCGCTTACCAAGAAATCAACCTGAATTTAGGATTTTGGGGAAAATTTCAAAATCAAAGTTGGGCAAATTATTGGATGAATGTCGGACCTTCGACCGTAGATTATTTCGAGCCGCGCGCCGAAGGGAAAAAATTCGTCCGCCCAGCCAGCTATCGCGGCGGATTGAATGTAGGGACTGACGACAGAAAGCCGCTTTCGAGTTATTTTTTCTTCGGAGTGAGCCGATATTTGACCGATTGGGACAACACGAGCTACGATTTTTCGGTAGAGCCGACCGTGCGCATCAACAGTCATTTTAGGTTCAATTTTCAGTTTGCGCCTACTTTTGCCAAAAACGATTATGGCTATAATTTTACGAGTTCGGACGGTACTTTTGGTCGCCGCGACTTGTGGTTTGTCAATAATAGTGTCGGCTTGAATTTTAATTTCAACCCAAAAAGTAACCTTTCCGTCCGCGTGCGCCATTATTGGTCGAGGGTCGAATACAAAGAATTTTTTAATCTTCGGGACGACGGAACTTTGGCGAAATTCGACGGCACACACGAAAATTCGGACATCAGCCAAAACTTTTTCAACGTAGATTTTATCTATACTTGGCAGTTTGCGCCGGGCAGTTTTTTCAACTTTGTCTGGAAAAATAGTTTGGATTCTTTCGCCTCTGGACAGAGCGATATTGCGAGCCATAACTACGCTTACAACTTTCGCCGCACCCTCGACTCGCCTCAAAACAACGGTTTTACGGTTAAGATGATTTATTTTGTAGATTACAATCAAGCCAGAAATGCGTTGAGATAAGAGCCGAAGTTACCGACACCTCAAAGGTGTCGGTAACTTGTAGTCATTTGTAGAATTTTAAATGCCAAAATAACCTTGACGGCGTTTAAGGAATGAAAAAAAAACAAGTAGTTTATTTTAGATACATTCTTTGGGAATGAGGACAAAATAAGGTACTCCAATTTTTCCAATAAATTCAAACAATAACAAGGCATTTTTGAGGCGCAACGCAGGGCGTTGTAACGAAAAAATAACGCAGTGGTTGGTTGTAATTTAGCAGAAAAAATAAGTAGTTTATTTTAGATACATTCCTTCAGGTTAAACGCATAAAAATACAAAAATAAATAAAACTTTATAATTTACCGTCAAAAAATAAATTGATGGAAAAATTAGGATATTATTTATCACAAA
>JAYWGG010000084.1:0-7995 GCA_043778415.1 Saprospiraceae bacterium | reverse complement strand
GACGAGTATTTTTCGCGCGCCGACGGGATTTTTAAGCAAAAACTTTAGAATTTATACAGAGCACTTGATTTTTTTGGTTACTTTCTTCTCCTTCCCCTCTGGGGAAGGTCGGGTTGGGGATAAAAAAAAGTGACAAAAACCAAGTAAATAGCTACAAAAACTAAACTCAAATGAGTCAAGTTAAAATCCTTGCGTAACATGAGTTAATAAAAAATCTGCTCGGCATTTTCGCCGATGTAAAAAGGCAGCGTCCAAGCTACTTTAAAACCTACAAGCGAATCTTTCCTTTTTTGAGTGTCCGCCATTTGAGTATCGTAGTTGAATCCGCGCCGATTTTGAGTAAAACCTTGCGTAAATTCAACTCCAGCGGTCATATTGAAGCGGCGATTTTTTGCGAGATGTTGGTAGCCAATGAACCCATTGAAAGCGATGCCGTTGGACAAGCGGTCGTAACCTTTTGAGTTATTGCCTGATATTTGCTGCACCGAAGAGTTGTCGTCTTGCAGTCTAATCCGATGCTGCAAAATACCTACACCAATCGTGGCTCGGATTCCAGAACGAGGATTTTGGGGCAATACACTGAACAGTTTTCCGACTACGCCGCCCAAGTAAAAGCCTCTTTCTCGCAGCACCACGCTGGTCTGCGACTGTGCATTTCCAATTATTGCGCCGTCCGCATCGCGCAGCCAAGCCAAAACGTCTTCCTTGACCGTAGTGCCAAAAATATAATTTCCCTCCACGCCCAAAATAATATTATTTTTTTCGGTCAGAAAATCCACTCCCCCACCGACAGCGTTGCTCGCTCCGAAACGGTTGGCTAAGTCGCCACCCGGCTGCTGGAAGGAGAAACTCAAATGTGGCAGCAAAGCCCAACCTTCATTTTTTCTCTCTATTTGTGACATAGCTTGATTAGCGAATGTCATAAAAATAAGGACGTAAAGCAGTTTATTTTTCATAGCTATTTTCATTATAACTTTACTTGACTAACGTGATATCACCGCGATACAAGATGGGCTGGATATTGTCAATGAAGCCTACTGAAATGATATAAACATACACGCCAACGTCCATCGGACTGCCCTTGAAAGTTCCGTCCCAGCCGTTTCCTTTGTTCACAGAATTGGTCGGCGTAAATTTATCCACCGAGTAAACCAAATTTCCCCAACGGTCAAAAACGCGCATAAAATTGACATCGGACACGCCCAAACCCGCATAAACACCGAAAAAGTCATTCGTGCCGTCGCCATTCGGAGAGAACACATTGGGGATATATACGTTTCGGTTGCGGTCAATTTCGACTGCAACATCGTCGCTGCCTTGACAGCCGTTGATGTCTGTTACTATCAAAGTATAAGTTGTATTGTTGGGCGGACTTGCGAAAGCCTGAAGCGGGTTGCCGCCACTGACGTTGAAGCGCAAGCCCGTCGTAGGCAACCAAATCGCAGTATCTATCGGATAAACAGACTGTACTGCACCACGAAGTTCGACCTCTTCGCCCAAGCCTACTTTCACATCAGGACCAAGATTTACAACTAATTGTGGCGGTTCTGTGACATTTATGGTATCAACAAACTCACAGCCCAATCCGTCGAATACTTTGATGATGTGTTCGCCTGCGAAAATCGGTACTAACTTGTTGTCTATCAATGCGTTTTCTACTCCGTCATCTACCGAAAACTTAAAAATTGGTCCGTTTCCTCCCGCTGCCGTCGTTACTGTGACTGTTGTTTGTTCGCCGAAGCATCTCGGCTGCTCGGGTACGGGAATATTAGCGACAATCGGCGGCGGCGACTTCACGGTGTAGCGTGCTGTGTCGTTGCAGCCCTTGCCGTCGGTGACGGTGACGGTATAAGTTCCGGGTGGCAAATTGACAGCGGTAGAAGTAGTCGAAACATTGTTCGTCCAAGCATAATTAAAAGCTCCCGAGTTTCCGCCTATTTTTTTGACAGCTACTTCGCCGTCGGATTTGTTACTACAAGTTACGTTGCGCGTATTGCTAAAATCAATAGAAGCGACCAGCAGCGGCGGCTCCGTAACGCCTACTGGATATGTTTTCACACAATTATTGGCATCTTTTATGGTCACATTGTATGTTCCAGCCGCTACATTGCCAATAGTAGCTCCGACCGTTCCCTGCTGCCAAGCGTAGGTGTAAGGCGAAGTGCCGCCGAAGCCTGCCACCGTCGCGCCACCGTCCGCCAATCCTTTGCAAGAAACGGCTTTGATAGTGAGGCTCATAAAATCTAAAACCAACGGAAGCGGCGAAGGAACCAGCACAGAATCCACCCGAGTACAGTTATTTGCGTCCGAAACGGTAACTTTTTGGTATCCTTGACACAAAGCGGTTGCGGAAGATGTGGCGGAGTTATTGATAGTTTCTCCCGAACTCCAAAGGAAAGAATAAACCACGCCACTACCGCCAGAGGCGACCGCCGTTGCTTGTCCGTCGCAAGGCGTTCCGTTGTTACACTTTACGGATTTTATGGAATTGAAAACAATATTTACGGCAGGCGGGTTCACGACTGCGATGGCATTTCTTACCACTTTACAGCCGTTTGCGTCTATGATGGCTACGTTGTAGCTGCCTGCAATCAGACCGACTTTTAGATTATTCGTGACGGTATCTGCTGGCGCATTCGACCAAATGTATCTGAATGGACCAACTCCGCCTTGCGCAAATACGGTTATTCTTCCGTCATTTTTACCTGTGCAAGTTGGATTTTTTGTTACAATACTATCCACTACGATTGCAGCGGGTTGAGAAATCACAGTATCCCCTACCGAAGTACAGCCGTCTGCGCCTGTCACCGTGACGGAATAGACACCTGCGATTAGGTTAGAAATATTGGTTTTGGTAGCTCCAGAGCCGCCAAAACTCCACGCATAATCCGCAATAGCTGCACCGCCGGGACGAGCAAAAACCGTAATTGTTCCGTTGTTGTCGCCGTTGCATTTTACATTTACGACTTTGAATGAATCAATTTTGGGACTGTTGGGCGGCAAAATATTCGTAGTGATGCTGTCTTTACAGCCGTTTTTGTCGGTCGCAACCACTTTGTATGTTCCTGCCGTCAGGTTGATAATGCTCGCGCTCATAGAACCCGTACTCCACTTGTAGTTGTAAGCTGGAGTTCCGCCTGCGGCAGTTGCGGTGGCAGTGCCTACGTTGGGCGGCGTGCAGGACACGTCAGTTTTTGCTATCGAAACGCTCAATGCGGCTGGCTGCCCAAGCGTGGCGGCTGCGACAGCGGTGCAGCCCGTCGTCTGGTCGGTGACTGTGAAAGAATACGCTCCCGAAGTCAAGCCCGTGATACATCGAGTGGTAGCATTATTGCTCCACTTGAAAGTGTATTGCGAACCCGGATTGGTGATATTTACGCCGTTCAGACTTATTTCGGCACATAATTTTCCGTCCGCAAAGCCGTTACAGCTTGGCAAAGTATCTTTCAAAGTCGCACCCAAAGCGGGCGGTTGCAGCACTTCAATCGTATCTATTCGGGTAGATATTGCGCCAGTAGCATCTTGGGTTACTATCTGATATTTTCCTGCGGTCAAGTTGCTTACCGTTGCGGAGCCTCCGTTGGCAGCTATGTTGCCTGTGCCGGTAGGCGTGCCTGCGGGAAGTTTTTTCCAAGTAAAATTATACGGCGGCGTGCCTCCTCCGACAGCCGTGACGATAAACTTTCCGTCCGCCAGACCAAAACAACTCACGCTATCTTGCTGAATAGCGAGGACGATGCTGGACGTATTGGTAACAACCGTAACTTTGCCCGAAGTAGGCGCAAAAATCGGCATATTGCCACAATAGGTCCTAATGTCTAATTGAGTCAAGGAGCCGTCAAAGGCAACGTTTGAAAAATCGCCTGCCACAGCAGTAGGTTCTATTTTGAAACATATCTGAAAAATGCTTGTCCCGTCGGGAACAGTCACTCCGTAATCACCTGCGCCACCCAAAGTATTCCAGCCAAAAGTGATATTTCCAGCATTGACCAAACCGGGCGTAGTGCCGAAGCTGCCCAACGTGAGGTTAGACAGGTTGAGGTTCATAATAGAGCTGAACTTCATCTTCGTAACGTCCCAACGAAAAGTCATTTGCGCATTGACGATGTCTTTAAAATCTTTCACTTGTACGTTCATACATACGATGTCGCCAGGCATTCCCGTCACTTGCGCACCCGTAAAAACCAACGGTCCGTTTGCTGCGAAAGTCATTTGAAAATTTGCGGGGCAGGCTTTTCCGTCGGTCACGACTATGTCGTAAGTGCCAGATTGGGGGACAGAAAAAATCACTTCGTCACTGTGTTTGTATCCACCGAAAGGCGTGTTTACTGTTCCGAACACGCCACCGCCAACTCTTGTCACCGTGATATTGTAGGTACTATTGTTAAATTCAGACAATCCGCCAGCTACTGTGAACCGTCCGCAAAGTCCCGCCGATACTGAATTGCTCGCTTTTATTTCATTTAGATAAACTACCGAAAAGGCTTTTGAAACATTGACATTGACGCAAGTGCCAAAAGGAGGCGTGCCTGTCGGAGATTCGTAGCCGCGCACCACGAAGTCGTCCATCGTAATCGGAGCGAGCCAGATGGCGGTTGGAGAGCCAAGTGGCGTGGCAAGGGCTGTATGAATAGGGACATTATTTTGTATCAGCCCATTATTTTTGAGTTTGATGTCAAAGTTGGTAGCTGTTGGGTCGTTGGAGGCGGCGACAAGGATTCCTGTGCCAACAGCTGTCGGGATTATGCAAGGGTCTGTTTTGATGGTCACCAAATCCATACCATTGATGGTCGGTTTGCATTTATAAAAAGCATATCCTACGCCCGGCTTGGTCGCTGCTTGCGGGTCGCCAGTGAGGTCTGCGTTGTTGTTGTGGAGGATTGGAAGCGAGTCGTTGTGGCACAAATAGATAGTATCCAACGAAATATCGTTGCTTTTTCCGTTGAATGCTCCGAGCGTGTAAGTGCCTGCGTCGTTGGTGCAAGCTGCATTCGCGCCGCGCGATGAGCCGCCTGTGGTAGGGCTGAAAGTGGTAAATTCAACTTTTTGTGCGTTGGCGGCAGTCCAACAGAAGAAGAAGCAAAAACTTAAAGTGAAAAGTTGTTTGAACATGGTCAAGAAGTAATTTTATCGGTTTTTCAAAAACTAAATTGCAAAATTAATAAAATCAATATCAATTAGTGAAAATAATTGTTGAATTGTTGATTTTTTTGGAGAAAAATGAGAAGTTTATACGTAATGCGTTTTGCACCCAAAAACGGAACGAGAAAAAGGCTGTTTTATTGCTTGAAAGGTTTCTGAGTGAAAGTTGCATAAAATATTTTTCTATCGAAAAATATATTGGTTAGAATTAGCGGCAACTTCTAAAAAAATTCTATGCTCCACAACGAGTCGAACTCCTTACTTCGCCGCAATATCTTTCACGATATTGAGGTGATGTTGGGTATGAATATTTAAAAATTTGACGGTTTGCGCTACATTAAGCTTGCCAAAATAAGGGTGGTCAAAAGAACTTTTAGGATTCAGACTGTCAAGTTCTTTTAGTTTTTCTTGCACTTTTGTGACATGGATTTGGAGGGACTCTTGGCTTATAGTTTCCGTTGGTTGGACAGATTTTGGTGCTTTGGCACGTCCGCGCGGTATTTTTCCCATCGTAAAGACCAACGTGCGAGGGAAGTTGAATTTCCATTTGTAGTCGTTTGGGTCGGATTTTTTCAGTGCATTGATGATGCCGTTAGTCACCAACAGCGAATGCTCTATGTGCCAGCCTATTGAAGCGGCTGAAATTTCGGGCTTCGTCACTTCTAATTGCGGACTGAAATTTATCAGTTCTTTCGTAATATTTTCTAATTTATTCACTTTCTAATTTGTTGATTGTCAGATATTTACACAAAAAAATATTAGCCAAAAGCGGCTTCGCGTAGTCTTTTGAGGAATGGTGACGCAAAGATAAAATCTTGCAAAAGTTCGTTGCTGCTGTTCAGCACTTGGTCTTTATTGCCATTCCACTCGATAGCCCCGTCGTGTAGAAAAACGATATTATCGCCAATTTCCATCACCGAGTTCATGTCGTGCGTGTTGATAATAGTCGTAATGTTATTTTCAATCGTAATACTTCTGATGAGGTCGTCTATTACGATGCTCGTTTTGGGGTCGAGTCCGGAGTTGGGTTCGTCGCAAAAAAGATATTTTGGATTCAGGACTATGGCGCGGGCTATGCCGACCCTTTTTTGCATTCCACCGCTTAGTTCGGACGGAAATTTGGCATTGTTACCCGCCAGACCCACTCGCTCAAGGCAATAATTCACCCGATTCACTCGCTCTTTTTTGGTCAATGTGGTGAACATATCCAACGGAAATCGGATATTTTCCTCTACCGTCAGGGAGTCAAAAAGTGCCGAACCCTGAAATAACATTCCGACTTCCAACCGCACGGCGCGCAGCTTTTTTTTGTCTAATTTTGAAAAATTTGTCGCATCGTACCACACAGTGCCAGAGGTCGGCTGCACCAATCCGACCAAAGTTTTGAGCAAAACGGTTTTTCCGGCTCCGCTTCGCCCGATGATGAGATTTGTTTTTCCGGCATCAAATGAAGCACTGATGCCTTTGAGAACCACTTGCTCGCCGAATTGCTTGACGATGTTTTCTGCTCGTATCAATTTTTTTTTTTAAAAAATTTAAGATATTTTTAACATTTTTATTCATGAAATCTAAAAATTCTTCCTTTGCTGCCGACTATAATTCCCGCGCCGTTGGGACGAAGGCAGATACCCGCAAAATCTACATCACTCGGAAAATTTTCGACCTGCTCCCAATCGTCGCCACCGTTTTCGGTGTACCAAAAAAGTCCCTTATCTCCGACGATATAACCGTTTTTTTCGGACGTAAAAAAGACCGCTTTGAACGGCTCGGTAGATACAAAATGGCTCGAGCCGTCCCGAAGTTTTGACCAATTTTCACCGCCATCGGTCGTCTTAATAATCGTCCCCGAAGAGCCTACGGCGTAGCCGACGCTTGCAGTTGGAAAATGAACAGAGCGAAAAAAATCGCCGTCTATGTTGCGCTGCTGCCAAGTAGCTCCGTTGTCTTTGGAGCGTGTCACGATGCCGTAACCCACTGCATGCATGGTATTTGCGTCCGAAAAACAAACGCTCGCCAATTCATTGAGCAATAATTGATAGCCGATTTTGGTAAATTCTTTTCCCAGTATCGGCATTATCACACCATTTTGATACCCGATGCCGCCGACCGCTACGCCGTGACGAGCATCAAAATACGCCAAGTCGGTAATGCTCTCCCAGTGCTGCTGGCGGTAAAAAAACCAAGCATCATTTTTTGTTTTTTTATACAGCAAATAGCCGTCAATCCCACCTGCGTAGGCGACTCCTTTCTCATCAAAAGCGATGCCACGAAGTTGCTTGTCGGCTACAAAGTCTGTCCGCCAAGTGCGTCCGCCATCGTTGGTTTGGGAGGCAATTCCTTGGTTCCAGTTGTCGCCTCCGACGGCGTAAGCTACCGAATCGTCCCACATTTGCACGTCACGAAACTGCAATTTTGTGTTGGAATTTACTTCTTCCCAGATTATTTTTTCTGGTGTTTCTTTGCCGCAGCTTAAAGTAAGCAGCAGCGTCACAAAAATCATATTGCGCAAATTCTTCATTTCTAATGGTTTAATTTTGCTATAATTTCCTCCGCCAGTCCAAAAGTAGTGCTGCTCGAAAGCCGCACTCGGCGAAGCGGACTGTCCCAAGTGTCGGCTACAGCAGCCCAAACATGGTAATTTTGGTCGGCATCGCGCTCGCAATACACCCCCAAAGGCAGATGGCAGCCGCCGCCCATGAGCTGTAATGCTCTGCGCTCGACATTCGTGACCGCCGAAACGTCCGAGTGGTGCAGATTTTTCAAAATCCGGCGTATCTCGAAGTCACTTTCGCGGGTCTGAAACGCCAAAACGCCCTGTGCGGGAGCCGGAACAAACTCCTGCGGGTTCAGCTC
>JAYWGG010000083.1:0-7997 GCA_043778415.1 Saprospiraceae bacterium | reverse complement strand
GAAAAATTTTAAAACTTTACGAAAAAGAAGTACTTTTATCAAAAATAAAACAATCGTTACAATTACAATAATACTATGGGCGAACAAAAAGTATCTTTGGTAAAAAATCACTCACAAATGCAGCACTTCGTCGGGCATTTGCTGAAAGACGTGCAAGCGTTGGAGTATATGCTCGACAACGACTGGTTTGAGAGCGACATCACTCGCATCGGAGCGGAACAGGAAATGTGTTTGGTCTATGACAAAACCTACAAACCCGCGCCTATCAATATGGCGATTATGGAAAAAATGAAGGAACACGAGTGGTGCGGCACCGAGCTGGCACGGTTCAACCTCGAAACCAACATGATACCACGCACTTTTACGGGCGACTGTTTGAGCGCGATGGAAAAAGAAAACTCCGACGGATTGGCAATCATCGCCGAAAAACTTTTGGAGCATAAAGCCAAAATTATCTTGACGGGCATACTCCCTACCATACGAAAGTTCGATATGGATATGCACAACCTCACGCCCAACCCGCGCTACAAAGCCCTGATGGCTGCCATCAACCAGCAACTCCAAACAGGTGCTTACGAACTTCGCTTGACGGGAATTGACGAGCTTTTGGTCAAACACGACTCGCCGCTGCTCGAAGCCTGCAACACCAGTTTTCAGGTGCATTTGCAGGTAGCTCCCAAAGATTTTGTGAAACTTTACAACATCTCGCAGATGCTCGCCGCGCCGATTATCGCCATCGCCGCCAACTCTCCTATGGTGTTCGGCAAGCGACTTTGGCACGAAACGCGCATTGCACTTTTCCAGCAGTCGCTTGATACGCGCGCCAGCCACGAACACATGAGAGAGCGCAGCCCGCGCGTCAATTTCGGCTCGGGCTGGCTCAAAAAATCCATTCTCGAAATTTATAAAGAAGACATCGCCCGCTTCCGTGTGTTGCTCGGCGGCGAAATCGAAGAAGATGCGCTCGAAAGCATCAAGGCGGGCATCGTACCAAAACTTCGCGCTTTGCAAATCCACAACTCGACCGTCTATCGCTGGAATCGTCCGTGCTACGGCATCAGCGACAACGGCAAGCCGCACCTGCGCATCGAATGTCGGGTGCTACCAGCCGGTCCGACGGTGGTGGACGAGATAGCAAACGCCGCTTTTTGGCTCGGCTGCATGGTCGGCATGGGCGCAATGTACGACGATATTACGGAGCAAATTTCCTATGAGGACGTGCGCGATAATTTCGTAAAATCCGCCCAGTTTGGTATTGACACTAAATTTACTTGGTTCAAAGACCAAAAAGTGACCGCCGTAGATTTGATTATCAACGAACTGCTGCCGATAGCTCGCAAGGGATTGGCACTGCACGGCGTGAATCAGGAAGATATTGATAAGTACATGGGTATTATCGAAGCCCGCGCCAACAGCCACATGACTGGTGCGCGCTGGATGCTGCGAGCCTTTACGAAGCTCAAAGCCGAATCCAGTGCCGACGAAGCGATAACGGTTATGACCGCCGCTATGTACAAAAATCAGACGCTCGGCAAGCCCGTCCACACTTGGGAAATGCCGTCCCTCAAAGATTTGGAAGAATACCAGCCGTCCAAAATAAAGGTAGAAGAATTTATGGAAACCGACTTGTTCACGGTACAAAAAGACGACATCATCGAGTTAGTAACCGAAATGATGGATTGGCGAAAAATCCGCTATCTGCCCGTCGAGGACAGCAAAGGCGAACTTGTCGGTTTGGTTACTTCGCGACTGTTGCTGCGCCATTTTTCTAACAAAAATAATGTCACACTCAAGCAGCCCTCTACCGTCAAGGACATTATGATCAGTGAACCTGTCACTATTTCGCCGAGCGCGACCCTCACGGAGGCTTTAGAAATCATGCGCACCAAACGCATCGGCTGCCTGCCCGTCGTGAACGGAAAAGAACTCATCGGAGTCGTGACAGAGATGGATTTTTTGCGCATCACAAGCCGCTTGGTAGAGCGATTGGAAAAATAAATAAAGTTTTTAGAAAAATAAATGTTTTTAGAACCACACTATAAAGGGCAGCGAAGCGGCTGGATAGAAGTCGTGTGCGGCTCGATGTTTTCAGGGAAAACCGAAGAACTTATTCGCCGACTGAAACGCGCCAGAATCGCAAACCAACAGGTCGAAATTTTTAAACCAAAAATTGACACTCGCTACGACGACCGAAAAGTCGTGTCGCACGATGCCAACGAAATATCCTCTACGCCGATAGAAAGTTCGGAAAAGCTGCTGGCAGTCCCGCAGGAAGTAACGGTAATCGGTATTGACGAGGCGCAATTTTTTGACCTTCAGCTAACAGAAGTCTGTCAGACACTGGCAATGCGCGGCGTGCGCGTCATCGTGGCAGGCTTAGATATGGACTTTCGGGGCGTACCTTTCGGACCCATGCCGCACTTGTTGGCGGTCGCCGAATACATCACAAAAGTCCACGCTATTTGTCAGCATTGCGGCAATCTGGCGACCCATTCTTACCGCTTGGCTGCCGACGAAAATACCGTCTTGCTGGGCGAAAAAGACAGCTACGAAGCGCGCTGTCGCACCTGTTATTCGATGGGAAATATTTTGTCGTTGCGGTAATTAGCTGCCTAATACATTTTGTAAATAAAAGTTTGAAATACAGTTTTAGTCAAAATGACTGCCTTTTCAGACGTGCCTTGTGGAAATTCGAAGGGTCAAATATTAATAAAAAACGAATAAAATTTCGATATTCCTTGTTCGATATTCCTTGTTCGATATTCGATGTTCGATATTCGATGTTCGATATTTGTTGTTTCCTTTAGTTTTTACGCTCAATTTATTGTTAAATAAATCGTTTGTTTTTTTAGAAAAAATTAAAAAAAATTGTCACTTAAAGATTTTAATAAAAGCAGACAAGTGACGGTGCAAATCGTCTTTGCATTGGCAGCACTTTTGCTGTTGGGGCGAGCCGTGCAGTTGCAACTCGTAGATAGCAGCTACCAAGACCGAGCGCAGGCGACTACGATTGAAAAGAATTTGGTCTATCCGTCGCGTGGCTTGGTGTATGACCGCAACGGAAAATTGATGGTCAATAACAGAGCTATGTACGACGTAATGGTGACGTATCGGCAGCTCAATCCCAAGATGGATACCGCCAAACTTTGCCGTCTGCTCGGCATCAGCGACTCCACTTTTCACGTCAATATTGAGAAAGATTGGCGCAGCGGTCGCTTTACAAAGTCTATTCCGTATCTCTTTTTGCCCAATATTTCGGTGGAAACTTACGGGCGTTTTCAAGAGTCGCTCCACGAGTTTGCGGGCTTCAACACGCAGCTCCGCAATGCGCGCGGCTACACTTACGAAGCAGGTGCGCAGATGTTGGGCTTTATTGGCGAAGCGAGCGAAAAACAGGTAGAAGATAGCAAAGGAAAATATCTGAAAGGTGATTACATCGGCTTTACGGGACTGGAACGCTCCTACGAGGAGGCACTCAAAGGCGCGAAAGGAGTGGAATATATTTTGAAAGACAACGTTGGGCGTTTGGTGGGGTCTTACAAAAAAGGCAGTCTGGACTCGTCGGCAGTGGCGGGCAAAGATTTAGTTTCGTCTATTGATATTGATTTACAAAAATATGGGGAGGAATTGTTGGCAAATAAAAGCGGCGGACTCGTCGCCATCGAACCCTCGACGGGCGAAATCCTCGCTATGATTAGTATGCCGACTTTTGACCCCAATACGATGAATATTGACAACCCTAATCGGGGCGAAGAATACAACCAACTGCTGCACGACTCCCACAAACCTTTTTTCGACCGCAGCGTAATGGCAAAATATCCGCCCGGCTCTATTTTCAAAACATTGGTCGCTCTGATTGGTATGCAGGAGGGAGTTTGGGAACCGTCCCGCTATGTGCAGTGCAATGCGGGCTATTACTACAACGGAAAACGCTACGGCTGCCACCACCACCCCTCGTGCGGAAGCGTGCAAAGTGCCATTCAGTACTCTTGCAACGCTTATTTTTTTACCGCTTTCAGAAGTATTGTGGACAAGTTTGATTTCGGTCGCCCACAGTTGGGGCTGAATCTTTTTACTCAACATCTCTATGACTTTGGTTTGGGACGGACGTTGGGGATTGATTTTCCCTCCGAATCGCGCGGCAACGTGCCGACCTCCGAGTTTTATGACCGCATCTACCCAAAAGTAAAAGGTGGTTGGCGGTCACCGACTATCCTTTCCAATGGCATTGGACAGGGCGAAATCCAACTTTCTACCGTCCAGATGGCGAATTTGGCGGCAACGATTGCCAATCGTGGTTATTTTTATACGCCGCACCTCGTCAAAGCCTACAAAGATGGAGCAGCGATACCTGACAAGTACAAAACGCTCCACAAGACGCGCATTGACCCGCAATATTATGAATATGTGATAGAGGGAATGTACAATGTGATGACTTCTGGCACCGGAAAAGGCGGCAATATTCCCGGCATTGAGGTATGTGGCAAGACGGGAACGGTGCAAAATACACAAAATAAAAACCGCGACCACTCTGTATTTTTTGGCTTTGCACCCAAAGATAACCCAAAAATCGCTATCGCCGCCTACATCGAGTTGGGCGGTTGGGGAGCCGACCACGCGGTGCCGATAGCTTCTTTGATGATAGAAAAATACCTGAATGGGAAAATTTCGGACGCTCGTATTCGCCTTGAAGAAAAAATGAAAAAGTCGAAACTGATAAGTCAGCCTTAAAACGTTTGAAAAAAAAATTAAGTACCTTATTTTTTCCTCATTCTTAAACCGTTTGAAGTAAAAATCTTCGCAACAAATTAAGAGCTACAGTCGCCGTGTATTGTATATTCCGCAGGCGGTCTTTGCTCAAATTGAGGCGCAAGGTGCGAATTTGTTGAGCGTCGCCGTAAGCTATCCAGACTGTGCCGACGGGTTTTTCGGGCGTGCCGCCGTCAGGTCCTACGATGCCCGACACCGCAATAGCTGCATCGCCATTCAGTCGCAGCAAAGCTCCTCTCGCCATTTCTATCACGGTCTGTTCGCTAACCGCACCGAAAGTGTCGATGGTATCGGCTAAAACTCCCAACTGATTGATTTTCAATTCATTAGAATACGCTACGACTCCGCCTTTGAAGTAGGCAGACGCTCCTGCATTGCTCGTCAGCCGGTGAGCGATGTAGCCACCCGTGCAACTTTCAGCGATTACCAACATTTTATTTTGTGAAACAAGTATTTTTCCGAGCGCGGTTTCGAGCGTTTCGCCTTCATATCCGAAGACGTATTTTTGGATTCGTTGCTCTATTTCGGCAGATTTCTTTTGAATATTTTTTTCTAAAAAATCTACATCGTCGCCAGTCGCCGTCAAGCGCAATCGAACTTGACCCAAATCTGGCAAATAAGCTATTTTTAAATATTCTGGAAGGCTGTCTTCGAGGTCGGCGATGAGGTCGGCGAGTTCGGTTTCTCCTGCGCCTGCTGTCCGAAGCGTCCTATGAAGGACGACTTTTTGAGTATCTTTGAACCGTTCTCGAAGTTTTGGAAGTACCCGCACGTCCATCAGATATTTCATTTCGTAAGGCACGCCGGGCATCGAAACGATTATTTTTCCGTTGTGTTCTATCCACATAGCAGGCGCAGTCCCCATTTCGTTGGTCAAAATAAGTGCGTTGGCGGGCATCAGACATTGATTCCGATGGCTTTCGTTGGGTATTTTTCCTAATTTTTGAAAAAAAGATTGGATTCGCGCCCAAGTTTCGTCGTGAAAAACCATTTCCACTCCAAAAAAATCTGCGATGGCTTTTTTGGTAATGTCATCTTTGGTAGGTCCCAATCCGCCTGTGATGAACAGTAAATCCGCGCTTTCGAGAGAAAGTGCGAAGGCGGCAACTATTTCGTCGTGCTTGTCGCCTATCGAGCGCATTTGGCTGACCCAAATGCCGTCGGTATTCAGTCGCTGCGCAATCCACGCCGAATTGGTGTCGGTAACTTGCCCGATTAGGATCTCATCGCCGATGGTCAAGATGTGAGCGTTCATAAAGATTGGTGTTTAGGCGATTCGTATTTCGTCGTCATTTTCGTCGAAAAAGCGATACTCATTGAGTTGGTAATCGTTTTCTAATTTGACGCGTATCCAACGGCGATATTGCATAAACCAGCGCATTTGTCGGCTCGGCAGCCCATAGCGGAGGTGCGCAAAGATGTACGGGTGGACGCGCAAGGTGATTTTTGCTCCTTTGGTACTGGACTGAAGGATATATCCGAGGTTGCGGTCGATTTCTTCGGAAAGCAACACGGTGGGAGTTACTTTGCCTGTGCCGTTGCAACTTGGGCATATTTCGGCGGTGTTGATAGTCACTTCGGGGCGCACGCGCTGGCGCGTAATCTGCATCAATCCGAATTTGCTCAAAGGTAAAATCGTGTGTTGAGCGCGGTCTTTTTCCATAAAGCCCTGCATCGCTATCATCAGTTGATTGCGGTGCGAAAGGTTGCGCATATCAATAAAATCCACTACGATGAGTCCGCCGATGTCGCGAAGGCGCAGCTGGCGAGCGATTTCTTCTGCCGCTTCGAGATTGACCGACAGCACTGACCCGTCCGAGTCGGAGCCTAACGATACTTTGTGTCCGCTGTTCACGTCCACGACGTGCATCGCCTCTGTGTGTTCGATAATCAGGTATGCGCCACTGTTGAGGGTGGCGGTTTTGCCAAAAGCACCTTTTATCTGTCGGGTCACGCCAGTCGTTTCAAAAATAGGGCGCGTACCTTTGTGGAGCGTCAATATTTTGGCTTGGTCGGGCGAGATAGAGGCGAGATAGGTCTTGATACTTTGGTGGACTTCCTTGTCATTGACCGTGATTTTGTTGAAGGAGTCGCTCAACAAATCGCGCAAAAGGCTGGAAGTTTTGTCCAATTCGCTGAGGAGCTTTCCGGAGTTGCGAGTGCCTTTCAGTTGCTGAAAAACTTTCTCCCACTTGTCCATCATCAGTGCCATTTCTTCGTGGAGGTCGGCTACTTTTTTGCCTTCGGCGGCGGTGCGGACGATGACTCCAAAATTTTTGGGTTTGATGCTTTCTATCAACACTTGGAGGCGATTGCGCTCTTCGGCGTTGTCAATTTTTTTAGAAACCGCTACTGCGTTGGTGAATGGAGTGAGGACGAGGTAGCGTCCGGGCAAAGTAATCTCACAACTCAATCTTGGACCTTTGGTAGAGATAGGTTCTTTGAGCAGCTGGACGAGAACGGGTTGTTTTTTTGCGAGGACGTGGTCAATTTTTCCTGTTTTCACGATGTCTGGCTCCATGCGGAAGTTGTCCAGCAAGTGGGTGCTAATGCCACCAGTGTTCACTCCGTTGGTATATTTGAGCAAAGAGCGGAGTTGAGGTCCCAAGTCGGTATAGTGCAAAAAAGCGTCTTTTTCATGTCCAATATCTACGAAAGCAGCGTTCATCTGCCCTGGCATGAGTTTGCGTATTTTGCCGAGAAAAATATCTCCAACGGCGAAGCTGGAATCCATTTTTTGAAAGTGCAACTCTACTAATTTAGAGTTTTCTAACAAGGCAATTTCAACTTCTGTTGGCGTTACATTAATTACGAGTTCTTTTTCCACAATGTCCTGATTTATGTGATGAACATTGGGCGATAGCGAAAATGTTAGTAGGGTGGAAGGTGGTGACCACTTCCCACCCTACTGATATTCTGGACCAAACGCCAATTTCAAAAATTAGAGCTTGACGCTATCTATTTTTTCTTCTTATGACGGTTCTTGCGCAATCTCTTTTTGCGTTTGTGAGTGGCTATCTTATGACGTTTACGTTTTTTTCCACAAGGCATGGTTGTATTTCTTTTAAATGATTAAATGATTAAATATTTTTTTAATTGACTATGAACGCGTCTAAAATAAACTACTTACTTTTTCTGCTCAATTACAACCAATCACTGCGTTATTTTTTCGTTACAACGCCCTGCGTTGCGCCTCAAAAATGCCTTGTTATTGTTTGAATTGATTG
>JAYWGG010000082.1:0-2769 GCA_043778415.1 Saprospiraceae bacterium | reverse complement strand
TTATTTAGTTGAACATATCTTTCATTCGGTCAAAAAATCCTTTGTCTTCCTTTCCCGGCTGGGGCTTGAAGTTGGGCATTTCGCGGAGCTTTTCGAGCAAGCGCGTTTCTTCATCGGTCAATTTTCGGGGAGTCCAGACGTTGATATGGACGAGTTGGTCGCCTTTGCCGTAGCTTTGGAGCGAAGGAAGTCCTTTGCCCTGCAAACGAAAAATCTTACCTGATTGAGTGCCAGGTGGAATTTTTATTTTTACTTTTCCGTCCACCGTAGGCACTTCGGCTGACATTCCGAGCGCAGCGTCGGCAAAATTCATATACAGCTCGTGGATTAAATTATTTCCCTCCCGTTGGAGTTGCTCGTGCGGAATTTCTTCGATACTTATCAACAAATCACCCGCCGGTCCGCCTTTTGCGCCCGCATTTCCTTTCCCATTCATCGAAAGTTGTATGCCGTCCGTGACGCCTGCTGGAATGTCAATTTCTATCGTTTCCTCGCCCATCATGCGCCCGTCGCCTCGGCAGGTGCCGCAGTTCGCCGTTATGGTCTGACCCGAACCCGCGCAGCCGGGACACGCTACGGTGGTCTGCATTTGCCCCAAAAAAGTGTTGCGCATCTGGCGCACGTAGCCCGACCCGCGACAAGTGGTGCAGGTCGTGACCGAGTTTCGGTCTTTCGCGCCCGAGCCGGCGCAGTTGCTACAAGCGGTTTGTTTTTTTACTTTTATTTTTTTGGCTACTCCGTTGGCGATTTCTTCGAGCGTCAATTTTACTTTGATTCGCAGATTGCTGCCCGCCTGCCCTTGCGGACGTGCGCCGCCGCCGCCTTGCTGCCGCTTTCCGCCACCCCCAAAAAAGGATTCAAACGGGTTGTTGCCGTCGCCAAAAATATCTCCGAATTGAGAAAAAACATCTTCGGCGCTGCCGCCTCTGTATCCGCCGCCTGCCGCATTGCCGCTCACTGCGTCGTGTCCGCCACGGTCGTAGCGCGCGCGCTTGTCGGCATCGCTCAACACCTCGTAGGCTTCGGCGGCTTCTTTGAATTTTTCTTCTGCTGCCTTGTCGCCCGGATTTCGGTCGGGGTGATGCTGCATCGCCAATTTGCGATAAGATTTTTTGAGTGCGTCCGCATCTGCGTTGCGAGCTACGCCCAATATTTCGTAATAATCTCTTTTCATGTCCGTATTCTAAAAAAAATTAAACTGCTTTTCCGACCACCACTTTGGCGTGTCTGATGAGTTTTCCGTTCAAAAAATAACCGTTTTCGATGGTTTCGATGATTTTTCCTGCCAGTTCGGGCGTTGGTGCGGGAATTTCCACTACCGCTTCGTGCTGCTCGGAATCAAAATTTTCACCTGTCGCATCATTGGTTTCTAACCCTTTTTGCTTCAAAATATGCTGCAATTTGGCATAGACGAGCGACACACCTTCGGTAAAAACTTCGGTGCTACCAGCTTTTTCGGATATTTTTTTTGCTCTGTCAAAATCGTCCAACACAGGCAGCAAGGCTGACATCGTGTCACGGGCGGCGGTTTTCATCAGCTCGATGCGCTCGGTAGCCGTGCGGCGTTTGAAATTATCGAACTCTGCGTAGAGTCGCAAATATTTGTCTTTCAATTCACTGATTTGCTGCGCCGAATCGTCTATTTCGTGCTGATTTTGTGGTATTTCTACCGTTGTTTCGGCTTCGTTTTCGACCGTTTCCGTTTCGTCGATTAGTATATCTTTTGCGTTTTCCATTTTTTTCTTTCCAAAAATATTTTTAAAAAATTCTGCTTTTTTGTGCTGTGTCATTCAAATACTTATCAAGTTCTTTGCCAGTCGCAAAATTGCGTCATTTTGTCAGTTTTTTTGTGGCATCATTCGTGCCAAAAGTTTGTCCATCTCGGCAGCCGAAAGATTTACGCCTACGATAATCCCTTGTCGGTTGAGCAAATATTTTGTTGGAATCTCTCGCACGCCGTACAGCTCCGCCAAAGTTGCCTTCATGCGCTGCAACTCCGAGGAGTGGTATTGCCAGTGCAGATTGTCGTGTTCGATAGCGGTTTTCCATTGTGTTGCGTTGGTTTCGAGGGCGATGCTTACGATTTCGAGTCCCGACTCGTGGTGCTTGTCGTAGAGCGCGACCAGTGAAGGATTGTCGGCGCGGCACGGCGCGCACCAGCTTCCCCAAAAGTCGAGCAGGACGAACTTTCCGCGCAGCGAAGAAAGCTGCAACGAATCGCCCGAAAGAAGGGCTATTTTGAAGTCTGGAGTTGCTGCGCCGTTGATAAACTTCGGCTGTCGGTAGAGGTAATTTACCATTATCCCGACCGCTGCCAAAACTATCAATCCCGTAAGGATTTGCGACCATTTTATTTTTTGCATCAGTTTTTTTTTGCAAAGATAAGGAATGAGGAAAAAATAAGGTACTTAATTTTTTCTTTGTCCCCACAAAAAAAAACCGTCGCTCGAAAACACATTTCGAGCGACGGACTTTTGGGGGGAAAGGGAATTTTTTTATTCCATTTTGATAAATTTGCTGGCTTTGGTGGAGCCGTCGGCGTAGTCTATTTTGAGGAAATAGATGCCTGACGCTGCGCCGTGAGTAGAGATGGAGAGCTGCTGGTCTTTGAAGTCCATCTTGCTGTACTGTCGGAGTATTTTTCCAGTCAAATCTACCCAACTGACTTGTTTGACTTTTTCGGACTGCTCCAAAGCTACTGTCAGAATATCCGAAGTAGGGTTCGGAAAAATGGAAACAGGGATGCTGTTAGCCTCTGATTCGCTCGTT
>JAYWGG010000081.1:0-2769 GCA_043778415.1 Saprospiraceae bacterium | reverse complement strand
ATCTCAACGGAATAGCGGTTCATTACCTTTACACGCGCTCGTTTTTTAAGGAAATAGAAAAAACATCGGACTTGCAAAAAGCCCACGATTACTATTTGAATCAAGCTAAAAAATATTGGAACGGTCAAGGAATCTATATGCAGGGCATGATTGCTCTCGCACTTCATAGGAATCAACTGTCACAAAATGCAGTAGAAATTTTAAATTCTTTGAAAGAAAAAGCCATCAACAACGAAGAATTTGGAATGTACTGGAAGAGCGAAGGCGGCTATTATTGGTACGAATTGCCGCTCGAAACCCACGCTTTGCTGATTGAAACATTCGCAGAAATATCAAAAGACGAAAAAGTGGTAGATGACCTCAAAGTTTGGCTCATCAAAAACAAACAAACCAGCCAATGGCGCAGCACAAAAGCCACAGCGTCAGCCGTTTACGCGCTTTTGCTCAACGGAAACAACTGGCTTGCGGACGATAAAGAAATCGGTATCACGCTCGGCGGCAAGCTGCTCGACCAAAGCCAACTGAAAAAAGAAGCGGGAACAGGTTACTTCAAAACCAATTTTGAAGGCAAAGATGTGACTCCTGAGATGGCTACCGTGACGGTCGAAAATCCCAACTCGGTCGTCGCTTGGGGGGCGATTTATTGGCAGTATTTTGAGCAACTCGACAAAATAAAATCATTCAAAGAAACTCCTTTGACGATTGTAAAAAAGTTATTCAAAGAAGAAAATTCAGATGCGGGACCAGTTATTCGCTTGCTTTCGGACAGTTCGGAAGTGAAAATTGGGGACAAAATCGTGGTCAGAATCGAAATTCGGGTGGATAGACCAATGGAATATATCCACATGAAAGACGGGCGCGCGGCAGGTTTTGAGCCGCTCAACGTCATCAGTCAGTACAAATGGCAGGGCAGTTTGGGCTATTACGAAAGCACGCGCGACGCATCTACCAGCTTTTTTATCAGCTACTTACCGAAAGGAACGCACGTCTTCGAGTATTCACTTCGGGTGCAGCAGCGCGGCGATTTTAGCAACGGCATCACCACGTTGCAGTCCATGTACGCGCCCGAATTTTCGAGTCATTCGGAAGGCGTGCGTGTGAAAGTGAAGTAAAAAATATGCTTTTCCACAAAAAAAGTGGGAAATATTTATTTTTTGCACACAATTAATTCTTACTTTTGCGATGATAAAAAGCGGTGTGCTGCTATTTACACACCATTTTTTAAGTTTTTAAAATAGATAAAAATACGTTATGCCGAGAATTTTAACATTGAGAGATGCTTTGCGCGAAGCGATGCAAGAAGAAATGCGCCGCGACGAATCCGTTTTTTTGATAGGCGAAGAAGTCGCTCTTTACAACGGTGCCTACAAAGTCAGCAAAGGAATGTTGGACGAGTTTGGGGAGCGCAGAGTGGTAGATACGCCGATTGCAGAGCTTGGTTTTACGGGTATTGCGGTCGGCGCGGCGATGAATGGCTTGCGTCCTATCGTCGAGTTTATGACTTGGAATTTTGCGGTTTTGGCTTTCGACCAAATCGTGAACAATGCCGCCAAAACGAACTCTCAATCGTCGGGCGAGTTCAGATGTCCGATAGTTTTTCGCGGTCCGTCGGGCTCCGCGGGACAGTTGGGACAGCAACATTCGCAGACTTTTGAGAACTGGATGGGCAGCGTGCCGGGCTTGAAAGTCGTTTCGTGCATAGACCCAGCCGACGCAAAAGGCTTGCTAAAAACAGCTATCCGCGACGACGACCCGATATGTATGATGGAGTCCGAGCTTCACTATGGCGACAAGGGCGAGATTCCAGACGGCGACTACCTCGTACCGATTGGGAAAGCCATCGTCCGCCGTGCGGGCAGCGATGTGACGATTGTTTCGTTCAATAAAATGATGCACGTCGTGAATGCTGCCGCCGATGAGTTGGCAAAAGAGGGCATTTCGGTCGAAGTGATTGACTTGCGCACCATTCGCCCGCTCGACCACAAGACAATCGTGGTGTCGGTCAAAAAAACCAATCGTTTGGTAATAGTGGACGAATCTTGGCCCATGTTTGGCGTTTCGGCGGAGATTGCCTACGAAATCCAACGCTACGCTTTTGACTATTTGGACGCTCCCATAGTGCGCGTCAACTCTGCCGACACGTCGCTTCCCTACGCCGCCGCCTACGTGGAGGCATACCTTCCGAACCCCACAAAAGTCATAAAAGCCGTGAAAGAAGTGATGTATGTGCGGCGGTAAAAAGGTGGTTTTTTAGGTTAGACTTGAAAATTGTTTGAAGAACAGCGCGACTAATCTTTAGAATGTAAGTAGTTGTAAGTTTTTAGTTTTTAATTTTGAGTCGTCATAAACTATTGAAAATCAACAAATTATGTCGAATATTAAATGTCATCTATTTAAGTGTAAGAACTTAAATACTTGTGCATAATTACTTTCGTTTAAAAATCCCGGAGGGATTAAATGTTTATAAAACACAAATGCCCTATATCTGCGACTCCTTCGGGGTCGGACGCAATATACCATATATTTTTCTATAAATGTTTGATGCCTTTGGCATCAGGTTGTTCTGCGACCCTTCGGGGTCGGACGCGATGTACCATATATTTTTTTATAAATGTTTGATGCCTGTGGCATCAGGTCGTAAAACTGTTTTTTTACTTATCTAAAATAAACTACCCAAGTTTTTCTTCATTCTTAATCAAAAGGAACGCGTCCAAAATAAGTTACTGTATTCTGACTTGTCTTTTGAGCCAAAACTGCGTTAGATTTTCG
>JAYWGG010000080.1:0-8037 GCA_043778415.1 Saprospiraceae bacterium | reverse complement strand
CGCTGCTGGACTCTTTTTCTTACAAATTTCGGAGAAAAGAACGCGTCGGCATCATCGGACCCAACGGCGCAGGAAAATCTACCCTGATAAAAATGCTGACTGGCGAACTTCAGCCCGACAGCGGAAAAGTCGTCATCGGAGATACCATTATTTTTGGTCACTACAACCAAGACGGCATCCAACTCAAAACAGATAAAAGAGTAATCGAAGTCATTCGTGACATAGCAGAATTTATACCCCTCGAAAAAGGACAAAAGCTGACCGCCGTTGCCTTATTGGAGCGTTTTTTGTTCAGTCGGGAGCAGCAGCAAGTCTATGTGTCGCAGCTCAGTGGTGGCGAGCGGCGGCGGCTATATATGCTCACGGTGCTGATGAAAAACCCTAATTTTTTGATTCTCGATGAGCCAACAAATGACTTGGATATATTGACACTCAATGTGTTAGAGGATTTTTTGGTGGATTATCCGGGCTGCTTGCTCATCGTGACGCACGACCGTTATTTTATGGACAAACTCGTGGAACATCTTTTTGTTTTTGAAGAAAAAGGTCAGATTCGGGACTTTAATGGTACGTATTCGGACTATCGAGAGTTCCTCAAAATGCAAGAGTTGGCGGAGCGTGAAAAAAGTCGAGAAGCCGATAAAAAGCCTGTCGCAGCAGCCATTGTGAAAGAAGTAGAAAATACCAAACAACTTTCGCAAGAAGAAAAAAAAGAATTAAAACGTTTGGAACGTGACATAGAGAAATTTGAGTCACAAAAAAAGGAAATTACTAAAAAATTCGACAACCCCAATCTTTCTCCCGACGACATTATGCGCTTGAGTAAAGAACTTGGCGAACTACAAAGCGCAATAGAAGAAAAGGAAATCCGTTGGCTCGAACTTGCAGAATAGTATTGGATAAAGAACGCGTTTTTCGCCTTTTTTAGGTCGAAAGTTAAAGAATTGTTAAAGCACTGTGCAGCTTTAAACCAAAGCATTTACGAGCAGTCTTAATGGTATATTTTCTTTAACTTTTAAAATTAAAAATAATTATGACATTCAAAACCATCATTATCAGTGCATTAGTGGTAGGAAGCGCGACGCTCGCAGAAGCTCAAACAGCTACGCCCAAGATTGACCGCCGCCAAGAAAACCAAGAAAGACGAATCGACAAAGGAGTTCAGTCGGGAGCTTTGACTCCAAGAGAAACGCGCAGATTAGATGCGCGCGAAGCAAAAATCGAGCAAGAAAAGACAGCCGCAAAGTCAGACGGAGTCGTGACAGGAGCTGAACGCAGAAAACTCAAAAGAGAAGAAAATCGCGCAAGCAAAGCGATACATAAGCAAAAACACGATGCACAACACAACTAATTTTTAGAAAAAATAGTACAGCGTGTAATCGAGGTTGGGAGTGGTAGCAAAGCAGCTATTACTCCCAACTTTTTTTGTTGAGGTCTATTTTTTGCTCGTAAATACGGATAGTTTCAGCGATTTTTTGGAGTACTTTTTTCGTTTCGTCTGGCGAGTTACTGACTGTGGTCAAGCCGTACAAACTCAACACATATTTGCCGCAAATAACGGAGCAATAATCTTCGCGGACGATTGTTTTAGGGGTTTTGGCGATTTCTTTCGGCAGGTTAGGTGGCGTAAAAAACCAATACACAAAAGATTTTCCCGACTTTGTAATGCCTTCTGATGTTTCTACCTCTAATTTTTTGGTCGCTGTCACATTTTGGATAAATTCTATTTCTTCTTGCTGAAAACTATGGAGCAAGGAAATGTCCGATTCTCCTTTTTTGAAATACGTTTTTTTCTCCAACCGCTGCGCCAAAAGCTGTACCACTATTTTGCCGTCTATCACATAAGTCGGCGCGTCCGCTTTGCGTGACTTTACATTTTCGCTTTCGATGCGCACAGAAAACGTACTTTCTGGCTCATTAAAAATTTCTACATAGCCTTTTTCCGTCCGCACACTGCCACTCTGATAGTTTTCTTCGCGGATAATTTTGCCACTTTCGTACTCCCGAACTCCTATCAACTGACCGTTGCGCGCCCAGTTGCGAAGCGTTCCGTTTTCTTTATCTTCCAGAAAATTTCCCTCTGATTTTTTCAAACCCATCTCGTACCACTCTGTCACAAGTCCGTTTCTTTTTCCATTTTTAAACTCGCTTTCCATGCGAAGCTGTCCGTTGTCATACCATTGTTGGAGCGTTCCTTGCACCAATCCGTCCGTATAAACTGCTTTTTGGTCGGGCTTTCCGTTGGCGTGCCACCAAAGCTGTTCGCCTTGCTCACGCCCTTGTTTGAAATTTCCCTCCGACTTTTTTTTGCCGTTTGGGTGCCATTCGGTGCAAATGCCTTCCGCCTTTCCGTCCAAATTATTGACTTGTAACTTCTTTTTGCCCGAGTCGTGCCATTGCAATTCATGTCCATTTTTGATACCTTTTTGGTAACTTACTTCGCTCGATTTTACGCCCGTCCGCGAATATTCTCGCACTACGCCGTCTATTTTTCCAGCTTTTATCGGTACTTCGGATACTTTCGTTCCGTCTGGATACTCTTCCGTCGCCAGACCCTCGAAAGGCGTTGGCGTGTTAGGAACAAAAAAAAGACCCTTTATTTGGTCTAAACTTTGCAGCGAAACTTTCTTTTGCGCCAGCACTACTTGATTGGCGCAAAAAAATAATATACTAAAAAAAAATATATGTATTTGCTTCATAAAAATTTTTAATTCCGAAAAAAATTACCAAGTCGGACAATCCAAGCTACCAAAATAATAGACCAAACCGATGCTCGTGAATACATAGGTATCTTTGTTTTGGCTGTTGCCGCGCTGCCGACCAGTCTGCCCGAGTTTTTTGCCTTCGGCATCAAGAAGAGAGCGGTCGGAAAGCTCTACGGCAACTTTGCCGCGCAGCTTTTGTAAGTCCGCCGAGTTGGGATAAGAGCCGCTCACATCGTCCAAATAATCGCTAAAAAGCTTGCGCGCACTGACCTCAAAGTTCAGGCTCCAGACGGGCGTAAGGTCGATTTTGAAGCCGCCGCCGTACGCCAAAGCGAGCAATGTAGAGTAATATTCTTCGCCGCGAAACTGTCCTTCCGTTCCCAACGGACGCAGTTCGACCCATTTGCCGTTGTACTTTGTTTCGGGATTAAAATTATAAACAGACAGTCCGCCGAACAGATACGGCGTAAAAAACTCGTCCGAACTGCCGTGCCGATAAGGTAAAAAGTTGAACTCAAACTGTGCGGTGGCATCAATAATTTTGCTGCGAAAGCTCAAATTTCGTCGTTTCTCGAAGGCGTTGGAAGAGTTGGCATCGTCGGCACTGACGGAGCCGTAGCCAGCCGAAAATTTGAGGCAAAGCCGCTCGTTGTAGTTGTAGCGCGCCACGCCGCCGACGGCGAGTCCGGGGCGGCTGATGTCAAAGCTGGTATTGAGGTCGCCAAAATAATGCGATGTGCCGACCCAACCGCCGACTTCCCAACCCCGCTGGGCGCAGGCGACCGTCGCAATTAGGCTGAAGCAAAGAAGAAATCCAATATTTTTTATCATTTTTTTTAAATTATAGTTGTTCATTTAGTTTTTACGCAAAAATCAGTGTTTGGGTTGTGTGAAAATAAAATGGCGCGTAAGGCAATGCCACACAACACGCGGGATTTCTTTATTCGATATTTGTCTTTTCTTACTTTCGCGTTAAAAACCTCTTATCTCTAACTTCAGCCGCTCTAATATCTCGACTACGGCAGGACAAATTTTTGTGTTTTCGAGCGTCTTGGCGAACAGTTGCGTGATTTTCTTTCGGTCGGTGTGCGGATATCCACTGCAAGCTTTTGGGCGCACGTCGTAGATGCTGCAATAGTTGTCTGCGCCCAAAAATGGGCAGGGGGCGACGTGCAGCACATAGTCGTTTTCGTCGTCGAGGTACAGATATTTTTCTACAAATTCGGAGGGGCGCATCTGAAAGTGCCGCGCAATGCGTTCAATATCTTTATCCAAAAAAATTGGACTGGTAGTTTTGCAGCAGTTGGCGCACGTCAGGCAGTCGGTTTTTGCAAAAACTACTTCGTGGTGGCGAGCGAACCGCTCGTCCAAATCTTTGATTTTTTTGTCTTTCAACCGTTTCAAAAACCGCTTGTGGTCGTCGTATTCGCTTGCCATCGTTTTTTGGGTTTACGGTCGTGGCGGCTTGACGAGCCAACGTTCTTGGAGCGTTGGGCATTGTGTGAGCCAATTTTTGTCAATTTCGATGTAGGTGCTGCTGATTTTGCTCGCCACCCAGTTGCTGATGACGAGTGTTTTCTTTTGCTCCAAAGCGGCACTTTGTATTTTTGAGTAGTCGGTTTTTAGGCTTGCTTTGTGTGGGTCGGTGCGACTTTGGAGGCGGACGAGGCGAAAGTACGTTTCACCCGTCGTGTTCGTAAAAGCGATAGCACCAGTGGTTTTCCCCGTCGGCATCGTATCGACGGCGAAGAATATGCCGGGGTCGAGGTCGGAGGTTTCAAAAAAAGTAGTGCCGTTGGCTCGATTGACCATTCGTCCGTCGTTGTTGTAGCTCGGCGTATTTTTGTCGGAATAGAGCTTGACGGCTTGCGAAAACGGCATAGAATCTTTCAGAATAAGGCGGCTCACGCTGTCCATTTTCGTGCGCGCCAGCTCGACATCTTCCTCCGTAATCTTGGGTTTGACGAGGATATGTCGGGTGTGAATCGAGTTGCCGCGTCGCTCCAAAAGCTGGATAATGTGGTAGCCAAATTCGGACTCGAAGACCGATGATATTTCGTTTTTTTCGAGTTTGAAGGCTGCGGCTTCAAAGGCGGCTACGAATTTTCCGCGCTTCGCCCAACCCAAGTCGCCGCCCGTGCGTGCCGAACCAGGGTCTTCGGAGTAATTCTCTGCCAATGCTGCAAAATCTTGATTGCTTTCCACGATTTGTTTTCGAATATCCTCCACTTTGTCGCGGGCTATTTTTTTCTGTTCTTCGCTCACTTTCGGGAGGTACAGCACTTCGCTGACCTCTACCTCCGAGTTGAAATAAGGCAGACTATCTACGGGGATTCGGTCGTAAAATATTTTTACATCGGCAGGCGTAACCAGCACGTCCGACATCAGTTTGCCGCGCATACGGTCGGTTAGGATTTGATTTTTCATGTCCGTCCGCAATTCGTCTTTGAGCTGCCCGACGGACTGACCGTAGAAGGATTCCAACTGCGTCACGTCGTTGTTCATATAAGAGAGAATCGTCTCGAACCGAGCGTCCATTTGGCTTTCTACTTCCTCATCGGTCACTTTTATACTGTCCAATTTGGCTTGATTGACAAGCAGTTTTTGAGTCATCAGGTTTTCGAGAATAATACACTTTGCGTCTGGCGGCAGGTTGCCTTTGTTGTCTTCGCTAATCTTGGCGAACTGACCTTCTACATCGGAAAGTAACAAAATTTCGCTACCAACTTGGCTAATAACCTTGTCCAGCACGACCTGCGAAAAAGTATTCAACGAACTGAACATCGCGAATGTGTAAATAAATATTTTCGTCAATAAGTTATTTTTCATATTTATTTTTTTGCTTGAATGAAAAGGTACGAGCGGCATTTAATTTGTTTTTTTCGGCTTCTAAAAAATTTCTATATTTTTGGCTTCTAATTCTTTTTGGTAAAGTTCTGTCACTTTGCTTTCGAGTAATTTTTGTTTTCGTTTGTGCAAGATGTATTTCACGGCTTGGTCTTGTATGTAAGAGAACGGTGCAATTTCTTTTTTATTGACTGTTTCCAAAACTTTAAAGAAATATTGATAGCGTGCGTCTTTGAGCGTCAGTTCGTTGCGCGGGATATTTTCGACGCTGATAGTTCCCGTCGGGAGGGCGGCGGAAAGGTCTTCTACTCTGTACCAAGCCTTTTCGTCGAGCATATATATTTTGGCGTGTTTGCCGCAATATTCTACCAATTTTCTAAAATTTCCCTCTGCTTTGATGTGGTTCCACCAGTCTATCATATCGTCCAAACCGCCCGCATTGCGCAGCACTTTGACGAGGTAGCATCGGATAATCGGCGTTTCGAGTTGGTATTGCGCTTTATTTTTTTGATAAAATTCGTCGAGTTCGCGGGGCGTAATCGTGGAGTCCAACGAAGTTTCGACCAATGTTTTTTCGTAATTGCTGCGAATGAGCGATGCCCGATAGTCGCGCACGAGTTTGTCAATATTGAGGTCTTTGGGGATATTCTTTTCGGCTTCGTGCATCAAAATATTTTCGTGCGCCCAACGCTCTACGAAGGCGTTGATGATTTGCACGCTGTCCTCACGAGTCGAGCCTTCTGCAAACATCTCGTCCAGCTCGGACTGGTACAAGGGTTTGCCGTACACTTTGGCAAGTGTGCGGTCGTTTTTGTGTACCTCTTCGGTGGGGCTGCAAGCCGCCGCGCAAGCTACCAAAAAAGCAACAATTATAAGATATTCAATGCGTGGGTGCATAATTTTTTTACCATTCCTTAAAGTCCGAATTTATAAATACTTCGATTTATAAATTCGGACCTTTAATTTTCTATCGTGCTGACGCTGTTTTTTATTTCCGCACCAATCCGTCCAATACTTCTTTATTGACGACGACGGGATAGGTTTTTTGCAGTTCTTCCATCCATTTTTTTTCTAAAAAATCTTGATAGTCTGCTACGGCGTAGCCGCGTGCTTCTGCCAAACTTTTAGCACCAGCAGGAAAAACCTTTTCTATTTTGAAAAAATTGAGTGTTTTATTGCGTTTATCGCCTTCGATACCACTCAATTCGCCTTGTTTCCACTTCAAAACGTCCAATACTTTGTTTTTGCCGCGCTCAAAAGTGCGTTCCTGTGAGTTCGTAATGATTGGTTCTTTGTCTTTTTCATTGAATTTTGCCAGCACTTTGTCCGCAAGGTTTTTGCTCGAGTAGTCGCGAATTTCTTGCATTTTAGCCACATTTTCCTCTTTGACAGTATAAATTGTGACTGTGGCGCGCTCTTCCCAATTATATTTTCCTTTTTGTTGGTCAAAAAACTTCGTCAGCCCGACTGTATCTTGCGAAGCCTTGTCCCAAACCGCTTGTTTGGTCGCTTCAAACAATAAAATACCTTCTTCGTATTCTCTCATCAGCGCCTTGAACTCTGGATATTTTGCCTCCAACTGTGTTTCTTCGTATTTCATGCAGCTTTCGTCCATAAAGTCCTTGTGGAGTTGGCTCACCGCTTGCTCCAACACCGTATTTTTGCTCAACATAATGCGCTTGCGCGACGAGCGGTCGAGAAACTCCTCGAAATCTCCCAGCGTGAATTTTACTTTTCCGTTGTTGAGCGTGAATAAAGTTTGGCTGGACTTTTTCTCTGGTGCGTGCCACTTGTGGGACAAAAATTCTTCGGCATTGAGCGTCTTCGTAAAGTTTTGGAGTACGTCGGGATTTTGTAACAAATTCCCTTCTCGGCGGATTCTGTCCACCATCGCTGTTTTTGCCAAGTCGAAGCGGCTGTCTTTTTGCAAGCGTGGTTTCAGACGGCGTTTGGCAAGTTCGTAAGTGTCCACCGCCTTGCGGCTCACTCGTTTGATGAGGTGAAAACCTGCCGAAGTTTCTACGATTGGCGAGTATTCGCCGTCCTTTGTCAAGCCAAAAGATGCGTCTTCAAAGGCTGGTTCGTAGCGGCTGATGCCAAAAAAACCTACATATCCGCCTTTGCCTGCCGAGCCTTTGTCCTCCGAAAATTGCTTCGCCAATTCGCCGAAATCTCCGTTGTTTTTCAACAGTCTGTAAAGGCTGTCGATTTTCGCTCTGCCTTCTGCGTCGGTGCGTTCTTTGCTTTTGCGTATCAAAATATGCGACACTTCTACCTCGCCTCGTGCGTCGCGGAAAGCATTGGTTTTTACGATGTGATAACCCATATCGGAGCGTACAATCGTCGGAAATACTTTTCCTGCTGCCGACGTGTAAGCGGCGGTTTCTAAGCTGTAAAAGCCGCTCGGGAAAGGTGCTACGAGGTAGCCTATTGTGCCGCCGTTGTCTTTCGCAGATTTATCGTCAGAAAACTCTTTTGCGACTGC
>JAYWGG010000079.1:0-2773 GCA_043778415.1 Saprospiraceae bacterium | reverse complement strand
AAAGTGCAATACCGCCTGACGAAAGAATCGGCAGACGTTTTTTCTTACCAATTCAACAACGTACAGAAAGAAACCGACTTCAAATTGGCGGCTGGCGGATTCGGCTCCGAGCCGTTTCGATTGGACGTATTAAAAAAACCAAACATCGAAGGCTTTGCTGTGAAGTTGAATTATCCCGACTACACGGAGCGAAAAGACGAAGAATTAGAAAATATTGGCGACCTCGTATTGCCGCAAGGCACCGAAATAACGTGGGCGTTCAATGCAAAAAATACCGACCAAGTGACGCTACAATTTGAAAATGGTGCGGCGCAAGGTACCAAAAAATTTGGTGATGATTTGTTCTCTTTCGAGCGAAAAGCAGCCACCAACGAGCGATACAGAGTTTTTATTTCCAACAAAAATCTACCGCGCGCCGACTCCGTAGCGTACAGCCTCTCGGTCGTCCCCGACTTGCACCCGACCATCAATGTCGAAAAATTCACGGATAGCACGAGTGCGGCGGCAGGCAAAGTATTTTTCTTCGCAGGCGACGCTGCCGACGATTACGGTTTGCGCAGCCTTTCTTTCAACTATCGGGTGAAAGACGCAGGCGGAAAAGAAGGACAATCCGTTTCTGTACCCCTACAAAAACCAGCAGGCAAACAAATCCAGTACAAACACACCTTCGACGTGCGCGACCTCAACCTGAAGCCCGGCGAAGAAGTCACTTATTACTTTGAAGTGTTCGACAACGATGGCGTGAATGGCAGCAAATCTTCGCGCACCACGCTGATGAATTATCGTTTGCCGTCGGCAGAAGAATTTCAGAAAATAGAGCAGCAAAACAACGACGAAATCAAAAAAGACTTGGAAACCGCACTCAAAGAATCCAAAAAAGTGCAGGAAGAACTCAAGCGTCTGCGCGAAAAACTGCTCCAACAAAAAGAAATGGATTGGCAGACACGGAAGGAACTCGAAAAACTATTGGCGCGCCAAAAAGAGTTGGACAAACAAATAGAAGACGCAAAGAAAAATTTTCAAGAGAACTTGAAAAACCAACAGGAATTTTCCAAGCCCGACGAAAAATTGCTCGAAAAACAAGAAAAACTCGAAAAGTTGTTCAACGAATTGCAAAATGACGAAACCAAAAAACTCATGATGCAAATTCAAGAAATGCTCCAAAAACTCGAAAAAGACCAAGCTCTCGAAAAAATGGAGAACATGAAACTCAACAACGACGAGATGCACATGGAAATGGACCGAATGTTGGAACTGTTCAAACAGCTCGAAATGGAGCAGAAGCAGCAAGAAACCATCGAGAAACTCCAAGAAATGGCGAAGCAACAAGAGGAACTCAGCAAAGACACCGATAAAAGCGAAAAACCGCAAGAGCAATTAGAGAAAAAGCAGGAGGAACTGAACAAAAAATTTGAGGACTTGAAAAAAGACCTCAAAGATTTGGAGAAAAAAAATCAAGACCTCGAAAATAAAAAAGATTTAGGATTGGACAAAGAAAAGGAAAAAGAGGCGGAACAGAATATGAAGGAAAGCCAGCAGGACATGAAGCAGAAAGAAAATAAAAAAGCTGCGAAAAAACAGAAAAAAGCTGCCGAAAATATGAAGGATATGGCGAACTCGATGCAGCAAAAGAAGGAATCGGAGGAGCAAGAGCAAGCCGAAGAAGACCTCAAAGCTATGCGCCAACTTCTCGAGAATCTCGTCGGGCTTTCTTTTGACCAAGAAAAAGTGATGAGCGACTTCAACGCCACGCCCATCAACACGCCACGCTATGTGGAACTTATCCAACGCCAATACAAGCTCAAAGACGATTTTGGACTGATAAAAGACAGCCTCCAAGCCCTCAGTAAGCGAGTGGTGCAGATAGAATCATTCGTGACCGAAAAAATATCCGAAATCACGGGCAACATGGAGGGCGGACTCAAACACCTCGAAGAACGTCAAAAATCAGAAGCCGCCGACCAACAGCAGCGCACCATGAAAAACGTGAATGACCTCGCGCTCATGCTCAGCGAAAGTATGGACCAAATGCAACAACAAGCCTCCTCCAGCAAGCCCGGAAGCGGCTCTTGTAAAAAACCCGGCGGAAAAAATCCAAACGGAAAAGGCGGTAAAGGCAAAGTGCCGATGGACAAAATCACGCAAGGACAAAAAGAACTCAACGAAGACATGAAGAAAATGGGGCAGGGAATGAAAGGCGGCAAAAGCGGTAAAGACGGAAAGGAAGGCAAAGAAGGTGGTAAAGACGGCGGAAAAGATGGCAGCAGCCAAGAATTTGCAAAAATGGCTGCCAAACAATCCGCGCTCCGCCGCGCACTCCGCGAAATCCAACAGGACAAACAGGAAAAAGGACAAGGCGACAAAAGTTTGCAAGAACTCCAAGACATGATGGACAAAGTAGAAACCGAACTCGTTAATAAACGACTCAGCAACGAAACTATGAAACGTCAGGAAGACATCTTGACCCGCCTACTCGAAGCCGAGCGCGCCGAGCGCGAGCGCGAGTACGACAACAAACGCAAAGCCGCCGTCGCCCACGAAGTAGAACGGAAAATGCCGCCGTCGCTCGAAGAATATCTCAAAAAAAGAGAAGCCGAAATCGAAACTTACAAAACTGTTTCGCCGTCTTTGAAACCTTTTTACAAAAATTTAGTAGAAGAATACTATAAAACGCTAAAAAAATAAGAGAAAGAGCGTCAAAATTTGCATTGTTCAAAAAAATAGTGCAAATTTGTACTTCGAACCAAGCGATTGTATCCAAACGCATCTGATG
>JAYWGG010000078.1:0-34975 GCA_043778415.1 Saprospiraceae bacterium | reverse complement strand
CCGAAATAGGTGCCACAACCTCCACTTTTGGCTACGACGAAAGCATGAGCCGTTACCTGAAAGCAACAGGGCGAACAGACGTAGCCGAACTCGCTGACCAAGTCGCAGCGCACCTCACCGCCGACGCAGAATGTTACGAACACCCCGAAAAATACTTCGACCAAGTCATAGAAATAAATCTCTCCGAGTTAGAGCCACACCTCAACGGACCATTTACGCCCGACTTGGCGACACCTATTTCAAAAATGAAAGAAATGGCAGCCGCCAACGGCTGGCCCACCAAAATTGAGGTCGGATTGATTGGCTCTTGCACCAACTCGTCTTATGAAGATATTGCGCGAGCGGTAAGTTTGGCAAGACAAGTGACGGCGAAAAACCTGAAAACAAAGTCAGAATTTACCATCACTCCGGGCAGCGAGCAAATTAGATACACGATTGAGCGCGACGGATTTTTGGAGGCTTTTGATGCCATCGGAGCGACCGTTTTCGCCAACGCTTGCGGTCCTTGCATCGGAATGTGGGACAGAATGGGCGCAGAAAAGAAAGAAAAAAATACGATTGTTCACTCCTTCAACCGCAATTTTGCGAAGCGAGCCGACGGAAACCCGAATACGTTTGCCTTCGTAGGCTCTCCCGAGTTGGTGACGGCTATGGCAATCGCGGGCGATTTGAGCTTCAATCCTCTTACCGATACTCTGACGAATGAAAATGGCGAGCAAGTGAGGCTCGACCCTCCGAGCGGCGACGAGCTGCCAAGTCGCGGGTTCGCGGTAGAAGATGCGGGTTTTGTTGCTCCTTTGGCGGACGGAAGTAACATTCAGGTAAGAGTGGCGAGCGACTCCAAGCGGCTGCAACTGCTACGACCATTCGTGACGATTGCGCCCGATGAAGTGAAAAATATGCGAATCCTAATAAAAGCGAAAGGAAAATGTACGACCGACCATATCTCAATGGCTGGACCGTGGCTCGAATATCGCGGACACCTCGAAAATATCTCCAACAACTGCCTCATCGGAGCTATCAACGCCTTCAATGACCAAGCGAACCAAGTTTGGAACTCGACTACGGGAGCTTTTCACGCTGTGCCAGAGTCCGCCAAAGTCTATCAATCGGCAGGCGTTGGGACGATAGTTTTTGGAGAAGAAAACTACGGTGAAGGCAGCAGCCGCGAACACGCAGCGATGGAGCCGCGATTTTTGGGTGTGAAAGCGGTGGTCGTCAAGTCCTTTGCGCGCATCCACGAAACGAACCTAAAAAAGCAAGGAATGTTGGGCTTGACGTTCTCCAATCCCGCCGATTATGACAAAATCCGTCAGGACGATGTGGTGAGTATTCTCGGTTTTGATACCTTTGCGCCCGACAAAAATCTGACTATCCAACTTCTGCACGCCGACGGAAATTCAGAATATTTTGAGGTAAAACACACATACAACCAGCAACAAATCGAGTGGGTGCGCGCGGGTTCGGCACTCAATAAAATTCGTAAAGATATGGGAATTTCGTAATAAAAAAGAATTTTATTCTGAAAGCGATGGAAAATACTGAACCGAAGTTACCGACACCCAAAAGGTGTCGGTAACTTGTGGTTAAAATTATTAGAGTTTTTTTATCTCTACCATGTCCAACAATTCATCGCGGTAATTTTTGCCTACCGAAAGCTGTTTGATGACTCCTTTTTCCATGATTTCGACCATATTTCCGTCCAAAGCGTGGATTTTATCCACCGAAACGATGTAAGAACGGTGAATCCTTTTAAACTGATGCTGCGGCAGTTTTTCCTCCAAACTTTTCATCGTCTGTAACGTAATCACGCGTCCAGTTTCCATCCGAATAATCACATAGTCTTTCAAGCCTTCTACGTACAATATCTCGGAATATTTAACTTTTACCAATTTTTTGTCGGATTTTACGAAGAAAAAATCGTCTTGTTGCTCTCCGACCGTTAAAGTTTCTTTCTGCTGATGCTGCAAATTAATCAATTCGGTAGCCTTATTGACCGCTTTCATAAAACGCTCAAAAGACACTGGTTTGAGCAAATAATCCAACGCATTGAGTTCAAAACCCTCGACCGCAAAGTTCGGATAAGCGGTAGTAAAAACGGTAAGCGGCGGATTTTTGAGCGTTTTTAAAAAATCCGTTCCTGTGATTTGTGGCATCTGAATGTCTAAAAACATCAAATCAATATGGTTATTCTGCAAAATTTCGTTTGCTTCAAGCGCGTTATTACAGCGTTTTACCAAATTTAATTCGGATAGTCGCTCAATGTAAGTTTCCAAAACGTCCAGCGCAAGCGGCTCGTCATCAACAATAAGTACGTTTATTTTCTGATTCATTTTTAAGTTGGTTGGTTCAAAAATTATTATTGTATAAAGTTATCACTCTAAATTCAAAGTAAGACAAATTTTATAGGTATCTGGCGAATCCTCGATTTTTAGCTCGTGGAGTTTTGGATAAAGCAACGCCAGACGTTGCTTTACATTGACCAAACCGATGCCACCACTGATTTTGTGCGTTGTGACTGGCATTTTGTTGGCTTTATTGTTTTCGATAAAAAATGTCACACTATTAGGAAATATTTTTAATTTTATATGAACAAATCCGTGCGATAAGTGATGGTTCAGACCATGCTTAAAACTATTTTCGAGGAACGGAATGAACAGCAAAGGAGCGATTTTTTGTTCGCCAACGATGCCGTCGGTTTCAAAAGAAATGTGCATATTCTCGCTCTGCCGCAATTTTTCTAAATCTAAATAATTTTTAAGGTACGAAATTTCTTTGTGCAGAAAAACTTGTTTTTCATTACATTCATACAGCATGTAACGCATCATTTCAGCAAGTTTTAGGACAATATCTGGAGCAATATCCGATTTTTTTAATGTCAGCGCGTAAAGATTATTTAAAGTATTAAATAAAAAATGCGGATTGATTTGTGACCTCAAAAAACGAAGCTCCGACTGCATACTTTGGTTTTGTAGCTCTTTTTGCTCTCGCTCCAAACGCGCCCAATCCGAAATAATTTTATAAACCGTCGAAACACAAGCTACTGTAAGATTGACCAAAAAATACCAGTGACGATTGAGTACGATAACAGATTGAGTATCAGGATAATAAGTGAATAAAAAGTAAAAAATAACGACTCTCAAAGGCGTTACTACAGCCACCGAAAGCAGAAGCAAAAGCGTATAAAAAGCATAGTTTTTTGCATTCAGGTAGCGAGGGATAAGGTAGTACAGATTGAAGTAAACAACGAGTAAATAAAAAAATAAATTTACGGTTTCTGTGACAAAAGCAAACCAAAAGCCATGTTGCAAGCCATCAAACAGCAAAAGCAGCAAAAAAGCCGCCAACCAAAACGTGATGTGGTGTGCTTCCGCCTTACTCAACCAGTTTTTGAAGGACTGTTTAACACTAATTAGCTCTATTTTTTCCATACATCTAATTGAAATGATTTTGCAAATAAGCCATTTTTTTAGGGAACAGCTAATTTTTTCGATAAAAAAGGTAAAAAAACGGATTAACTTTGTCCCAGTCGGATATATAATTTTTACAACAAACAAGATACAACGATTTTATGAAGCATATTCTGGGAGTTTTCATATTGGTCTTCAGCTTTTTACAGTGCCAAACTTCTCAAAAAATCGCAGCTATCGTTCCACTGAATGAGCGGCAACAAATAAATTTTTTGGACAGTGCGACCGCCGCCGCCGCAATTATTTTGGACACAACAGACCATTTATTTGAAAAAATCCAGCCGCTCGATATGTCCATTCAACTAAAAATGCCACTAAAAATGCCTGTCAATCGAAGTAGCATTTTGTCACAATATCAGCTTTTTTTAAGAAAAGATGTCAGTTCATTTACAAAAACTGAACAGCAATATGTCCAAAAAGCCTTTCTGGAAGCCTCTAATTTGGTGTCCCAAATTTCGACTCAAATACTCCCAAAAGAGATAAAACTTATCAAAACAAAAGCGAACCATTACGGAAAATCGGTCTATTACACGCGTGAAAACTGCATCATAATCCCCAACAACGTGTTAGAAACGCAAGATTACGACGAATTTATGAGTACGATGATGCACGAAATTTTTCATATTTACAGCCGTTTCAACCCCGAAAAGCGAAAAAAATTATATGCGTTGATTGGTTTTAAGAATCTCTTACAGAAAGATTTAACGATAGAAGATTCCCTTCGGCAGCGAATTTTACTCAATCCCGACGGCGTTGATTTTGCACAATTCATTGATATTCAAGCCTGTAAGAGTTGTAAAAAAATATCGGCTGTCCCGATTATCTTTGCCAATGAATTTAACTACAGGACTGAAAAACCAGATTTCTTTAATTATCTTACCTTCAATATTTTTCAAATCGAAAAGCAGGGCAAGCACGCATTTCAGGTTTATTCCAAGCGCAACGGCGACCCGTTGCTCAACGTCGCACAAATGCCATCTTTCAATGAACAAATTGGGGACAACACTGGCTATATTATTCACCCCGACGAAATTTTAGCCGACAATTTTATGCTGCTCTGCCTAAAAAATAAAACGCCAGACCGCATTGATAAGCTGTCACAAAATGGCAAAGAATTGTTAGAAAAAATCAGACTTATTATTCAATCGTAAATTATGATAAAAACACTTCACATTCAGAATTTTCGCAGCCTTCGCAACGTGCGATTAGAGAAACTCCAACCTGTGAATTTATTCATCGGAGCTAACAATTCAGGCAAAAGTAACGTGCTGAAAGTTATTGAGTTTGCTTCGTATATTGCTTGCTTTGCAAGAGCAGAAGTCAATAGGATGCTTCAAGAGCTTTCAAATCAGTATAGAAATGCAGTTATTGAAGACAAAGACATGGACTATAAAGAATTTCTTGAATATTTTTCTGAGTTCTTTTTTGACCCTTCGCTGCCTCTGATTGCAGAGTTTAGCTCTGTTCCTAATGATTCATTTAATTTTAATATTCCATGCGATGAAAATACAATATCTCTAAAACCTATTTTTCAACAAAATATTATAGGTGGAAATGCCAAAATTTTCAATCATCTTACACTACCTATTTATTCCGTAGATATCAACGAAATCCGTAAACCCGCTCTGATATTTGGCGATGATGTTTCTGTTAATAATACTGCTGCCAACCTAATTCTCTGCCTTTCCAATATTCGAAATGAGTTCGTAGGTATTTATGAGCAAATCGAGTGCGATGTCAGGAATTGTGTTCCCGAATTTAAGTCTTTTTTGTTCAAGTCTGTAAAACCGCGCAACAGTCAGGACAAAAATTTGTATCTAAAAATTGGGTATTTAGATATATATGAAAAAAAATATTGGTCTGATTCTATTTCGGACGGAATTTTGTACTTTATTGCACTGATTTGTATTATTAATCAACCAAAGCCACCGAAGATTTTGATGCTGGAAGAAATTGAAAAAGGAATCCATCCACGCCGCATCAAAGAAACTTTAGACTATATTTTTTCATTGGCAGAAGATAAAGGAATACAAATTTTTATGACTTCTCACAGCCGCGACGTAGTAGATAATTTTAAAGATTATCCCGAATCCGTCTTTATATTTGATAAAGAAAACGGAGAAACAAAAATAAAAAATTTGCAAACCTATATCAACGAAACGAATGAAAAACGTATAAAAAGCGGTCGAAATTTGTTGCATTTAGATGGTTCGCTGGGCGACCACTGGTCGAGCGGAGTTATAGGAGGTATTCCAAATGAATAAAAAACAAATAAAATATGGCATAGTTGCCGAAGACAAAGCCAATAGTTTGTTTATGCAGCACATTGTCCCACAGATAATGAGTAATTTTGAGGTAATTCTGCGCGGTGTGAAAATTGCAGGAGGTGTTGGTAATGTTAATAGTAATTTTATCAATTTGGCGAACAAATTATTAGATGAGGACGAAACGTTAGACCTCATCGTTGTCGCTCGCGATCAAGATTTGGCTATCTCAATGTCGTCACAAACAGAGCGAACTTACCGATTTTATGATGATGAATTTAAGCAGGAACTGCTTTCTATGAAAAAAAAAGTCATTGATGAAGGCGGACAAAATAATATTTTGATTATTTCGATTGCAGTTCAAGCGATTGAATTTTGGATGCGCTACATTAAAAACCCTATCGAAGAAAAAATAGAAAATAAATACAATAGAAAAGAATGCAAAAAATTTATATATAAAGACAACTTTAAAAAATCAGAAAAGGAAGAGTCTATTATTAAGAAATTACTGCAAAATGTTGATATTAAAGGACTTAAAGAAAAATCTGTAAGTTTTAGCACTTTTGTAGAGGATTTAACTCACCTTTCAAATAATTTGAGTGATGTCCCCAAAAACTAAATTATTTTCATTTTATCAAGCATTTGTGACATTTGTAAAAAAACGTCCTAAACTGTCACTTTTTTGGATAATTTCGGTAATTTTTTATCTTTTTTTCTGCTTGCCCAATCCTTTATTTCGCGACCCGTTGAGTGCGGTGTTGGAGGACGAAGATGGCAAGTTGATGGGTGCGCGAGTGGCAGCCGACGGGCAGTGGCGTTTTCCAGATTCGGATTCTTTGCCAGAGAAGTTTGTAAAATGTTTGGTAGAGTTTGAGGACAAGCGTTTTTTTTATCATTTTGGTTTTGACCCTATCAGTTTTGGACGTGCTTTTTTACAAAACATTAAAAACCAACGAGTTGTGAGTGGCGGAAGCACGCTTACCATGCAGATAATCAGAATGTCCCGCAAGGGGAAAAGCCGAAATTTGTACGAAAAATTAGTAGAATTGCTCCAAGCAACTCGCTTGGAATTGACCAATCGAAAGAAAACTATTCTAAATTTATATGCTTCTAATGCGCCTTTTGGGGGCAATGTGGTTGGTTTAGAAGCCGCTTCCTGGCGATATTTTGGTAAAAATCCTAACTTATTGACTTGGGCGGAAGCCGCTACTTTGGCGGTTTTACCCAACAATCCAGCATTGATTCATGTCGGGCGCAATCGTGATATTTTGCTCAACAAACGAAATAAATTACTTGACAGACTGTCACAAAAAAATATTTTTGATAGAAATACTTGTGAGTTGGCAAAAGAAGAACCTCTCCCCAACGAATTGCTGGCTTTGCCCCAACTTGCACCACATTTTTTAGATAAAATAGTCGCCGAAAAGAAAATAATACAGCGGTTTCAAAGCACTTTAAAATCAAGTTTACAGATAAATGTGACAGGTATTTTAGCCCGACATCAACAAATATTAAAAGCAAATGACATTCATAATTTGGCAGCAATCGTGTTGGAGGTGGAAACGGGAAAAGTGTTGGCGTATGTCGGCAACGCAGTCGGCGCAGGTGCAGAACATGGCGCGGAAATTGATATGATAAAAGCCCCGCGCAGCACTGGCAGCGTCCTGAAACCAATACTTTTGTCCTTGATGATGGACGAAGGTTTGGTGCTTCCCAACAGCTTGATTTCTGATATTCCGTCGGATTATGGCGGTTATCAACCCGAAAATTTTCACCAAACTTATGACGGAGTGGTGACAGCGCGGCGTGCTTTGGTTCGCTCTCTGAATATTCCGTTTATACGCTTGTTACAAAAGTATAGCTTAGATAAATTTCATTTCAAACTTCAAAAATTTGGTTTATCTACGCTAAATCCATCGGCAACATATTACGGATTGCCGCTGATTTTGGGCGGCGCGGAGGCAACTCTATGGGATATTACGAATATTTATGCCAATATGAGCCGTACTTTGAAGCATTATTACAAAAATAACGGAAAATACTTAAACAGTGACATTCATCAAATAGAATATATTTCGGAAAAGAAAAAATTATCTCCTAAAAAAGAAACATTTTTAGACGAATCTCCGATGATAAATGCAGGCGCGCTATGGCAAATTTTTGATTGTATGCAGGAAGTAGAGCGACCCGATGCGGAAGGAAATTGGGAGGCGTTTCGGGGTAGCAAACGTATTGCTTGGAAGACTGGTACCAGTTTTGGTTTCCGTGATGCGTGGGCAATAGGCACGACACCGAAATATGTCGTCGGCGTTTGGGCAGGCAACGCAGACTGCGAAGGGCGACCGGGATTGATTGGACTTTCGGCGGCAGCTCCCGTTTTATTTGATATTTTTGACCAATTAGAAACTTCCGAATGGTTCGATTTTCCGGGCGACGACCTCGTGAAAGTATCCGTCTGCAAGCAAAGTGGCTACCGTCCGTTGGAGGGCTGCGAGATAGATTCTGTGTGGGGGACGAAAGCGACTATCCAAAAATTAGCCGCGTGTCCGTATCACCAACTCGTTTATTTGGACAAAAGCGGACAGTTTCGGGTGAGTTCGGACTGCCTGCAACCGTCCGAAATGACGTTGGCAAATTGGTTTGTGCTGCCGCCGATAGAGGAATTTTATTACAAATCTAAAAATCCAAACTATCAAGAATTACCAAAATTTTTGCCAATTTGTGACAAAAATACAAGCTCCGAAAATCCGATGCAAATGATTTACCCAAAGTTGGAAACAAAGATTTTTATTCCTATCGATTTGGACGGAAAGTCGAGCAGTACAGTATTCAAAGTGGCGCACAGAAGACCCGAAACGACGATTTATTGGCACATTGACCAAGATTTTGTGGGTAGTACGAATACTTTTCACGAGCTTTCATTGCAGCCCTCGCTTGGGCAGCATCGCCTGACGTTGGTAGATGCGGCAGGAAATCGTTTGGAACAAAATTTTGAAGTAATAGGAAAAGACAAAAAGTAAATACTGCAAAAATGAATATTACTTTTAAAAAAATTGAAACCAACGATTATCAAGAAATTTCTAACATGATACTTTCGTTGTATGCCGATGATACCGACGGAGAAGAAATGAATTTGCAAAAAATCACCAAAACATTCGATTTTTTTGCCCAAAATCCCAAGAATGGAGAAATTTTCGTCTTCCGAGATGCCGAAATAATCGTTGGCTACGCAATACTCGTATTTTTTTGGAGCAACGAATTTGGTGGTACCAAAATTTATTTAGACGAGCTTTTTGTGGCGGAAGGCTACCGAAGTCACGGAGTCGGACGGGCTTTTATTGAATTTTTATTCGCAGACTATTTTCGGGAAATGGTGGGCTGCGAACTCGAAGTTTTGCCTTACAACAAGCGCGCGGTTCGGTTTTATGAGTCGCTTGGGTTCATAAAGTCGGAACGTAGTTATTTTTGGAAGCCTGCAAAATCCTAAAAAATAATACATAAGTAGTTATAAGTTTTTAGTTTTTAATTTTAAGTCGTCATAAACTATTGAAAATCAACAAATTATGTCGAATATTAGATGTCATCTATTTAAGTGTAAGAACTTAATTAGTTTTAATCGAATAGCTAAGTTGCTAAATCTGTAAAAATACCCAACAAAAAAAATCCCTAATCATTTGAAAATCAAACAATTAGGGACTTTTATTTTTTCTTAACTCCTGTTAATTCTGATAGATTCCGCCTGTTTTCGTAGAAACCACGAAAGGGTGTTCCGTCACTACGTCAATCTTTTTATTCATCAACTTATTGATGTTGCGAAGCAAAGGCATTTCTTCGGAAGCGCAAAACGAAAGCGCCATGCCAGACTCGCCCGCTCTACCCGTCCGCCCGATGCGGTGAACGTAGGTTTCGGGAACTTCGGGCAGCTCAAAATTGATAACGTGCGTCAATTTATCTACGTCAATGCCACGAGAAGCGATGTCGGTAGCCACCAAAATTCGGATTTTGCGGGTTTTGAAGCCGTGCAGCGCGCGTTCTCTGGCATTTTGGGACTTGTTACCGTGAATGGCTTCAGCTTTGATGCCGTTTTGCATCAACTCCTTTACCACTTTGTCGGCACCGTGTTTGGTGCGTGTGAAAACCAAAGCGTGTTCGATGTCACCATTTTTCAAAACATGGCGAAGCAACATTTTTTTGTCTTCTTTCTTTACATAATAAACCGTCTGATTGATCATTTCGGCTGGAGCTGAAATGGGTGCAACGCTTATTTTTGCAGGGTTTTTGAGCAATCCGTCCGACAATTTTCTAATTTCTACGGGCGCAGTGGCGGAGAAAAATAGAGTCTGTCGTTGAGTGGGCAGCATAGCGATAATTTTTTTTATATCGTTGATGAAACCCATGTCTAACATTTGGTCGGCTTCGTCGAGTACCAAATATTGTACGTTTTTTAAGTCCACATAACCCTGTTTGGCGAGGTCGAGCAAGCGACCGGGAGTAGCAATCACTGTTTCTATGCCTCTGCGAAGCGTTTGGATTTGACTGTGAGGCGACACGCCGCCGAAAATCGTGGCGTGCTGCAAGCCCAAACGGCTGCCATAGACCATAAAATTTTCGCTGATCTGGAGTGCCAACTCACGGGTGGGTGCCAAAATAAGCGTCCGAATAATGGGGCGAATGTTGGGGCGAAAACTCGCGTCCATCATTTGTAGGAGAGGCAATGCGAAGGCGGCGGTTTTGCCAGTTCCTGTTTGAGCGTTGCCGAACAGGTCGCGACCGGCTAAAATTAGCGGAATGGCTTGTTCTTGGATTGGGGTTGGTTGTAAATAACCTTTCTGTTTCAGAACCGACAGTATCGGTTTGATTAGATTTAATTCTTCAAATGTCATTAAAAATTCTGATGCGACTTCCAGCGATACACGTCGAAGTATATGATTGAAAATCAATGTTTTAAATAGTAATAAAATAACAAGCGTATTTCATATCTGCTGTTATTACTTCGAGAAAACGGATGGAAAACTGAAAGTAAGGCGGGCTGTTAAGCACAGATTGAGATACAATCTTTAAAAGATACTGCAAAGGTAAGTTAATTTTTTGAGAGTTGCAAGTTTTATTTTTAGTTTTCCACATTTTGTTTTGTTGCGGTGCAAAACTTTATTTTTTGGAGGATAAAAAAAGGTCGCAGCGAAAGCTGCGACCTTTTTGGTTGGGAATGAAAAAAATAAACTATTTATTTTCAGATTTACTTTCCTCCTAATATATGTTGATTTGAAAGCCGCTGGCTTTCAAAAAAATAGGCAAAAAAAAGGCGCGTGACTTTTCACGCGCACGAAAAAACGAATTTTACGATTCTTTAACCAAAACTTACACATTAAAAATAATTGCAATATTCGTGCCAAATATTACGAATTTCTTTAATGTGTAATGAAATATCAATATTTCACTAAAAAATCTTCAAAATTCTACAAAAAAACAAAAATAAATTAGCTTGGAAAATAGTTGCGCCAAAAAATTAGCCTCTGCAACCAATGGAGAAAGGTGAAAACTCAAGCATACGCCGGGTGGACACGACGCGGTGGACGAACATACCATAATTGGGATATTTTGGTAATTCCACCCGGCTAAATAGAGTGAGAACACAATGGACTGGCGCAGGCAAAGCCCGCACAATCAGCCCAAGCATCTCGGCTTGAGTATCAATACTACAATCGGTTTTCGAGGCGGACTTGACGAAACATATTTAGCCACTACGAATCACCATCGTCCGCTACGTTTGGTGGTTGTGGGATGAACCTCTAATTGCTAATAAATATGGCTAAAATAAAAAATTTGCAAAGAATTTTTGCTCGATGGGTGATAATCGGTAGAAGTTAGGGATTCTATTCTTCTTTGGGAACTGTCAAAAATAAAACTTTATATTTTATTTCTCTTCGTCCTTTATAAATTGTCTGACTATAATTTGTTTGTTACTGTGATGCAAATGTATGACACATTTTTGTAATGTCATAACTTTTCCACAAAAAAAATGTGGAAAAGTTATAAAAAATTTATTCATATACGAAAATAAATCATACGAAATCCTTTTTATTCCAATAAATAGGAGCGTCTTGGGCTGTTGCATCGGCTTTTGGTGCAGGATTATTGAGGTCTAAAAAGCCTTCTTCTTTTTTATTTTGCATCGGAATTTGTGATGGCGATTGCTCTTCCATCAGTTCTTTTTCGTCCCTGCGGAGCTGCGCTAATTTGGTTGCTTGAAAAAATATACCCAATCCCCAACCTAAAAACGGGTAAATTGCCCACCAATGTCCGAAGGAAGTAAAAGCGTTGAGCAGAAACAAAAAGGTGCAAACGCCGAGCCAAGACACGACGCTTTGATTGAAATTTCTACTTTCTTTTTTTACTTTTTGTTGGAGTTCGGGAAGTGTGTAGTCGTTTCTCATCTTTTTCTTATGGTTGGTGATGCTGTGAAAAATTGACGGAGCAGCGCGCCCGTCATTGCGCCCATGCCGCCGACAATAAAGGCTAAAGCAATGGTAATCAATAGAATATGAACGCCCGATAAGCCTCCAATCATAGTTCCGATGGAGTTGGAGAGTACGCCAGAATTTCTAAAATTCAAAAATTCAGCAAGCAAACCCCAAAGTAGCGCGCCGACGAGTCCACCCGTTAGAAGGCTGCTCCACGCATTTTTATTTTGCAAAAACGCAAAAACTCCCGTCACAACCGCCAATATCCACCACGCAAAAAAATATTGCGCAGCAGCAACAGCTGTAAATGTGACGAAAAACCAAGTAATGTATTTTTTCATAAATATTTTTTCAGAGTTATCTGTGATTGAATAAATTTATTCCTAATTGGTTAGCAGTTACTTTTCCAACTAAAAACTAAAAATTAAAAACTTATAAATTTCTTTATTTTTTTCTAAATTCTTGGGAGGCTACCAAACGCTCGCTTTTTTGCTCGGCGTTTTTGAGAAAAAGCAATTCGTAGTATTTTCCCTTCGACCACGTTTCGACGAAGTCTGAATAGTGCGCGCTGCCGGGATTGCCAGATTCGCCGCCCGGATATACTCCCCACGCTTTGACCTCGTCGCCCATTTCGACTACCATTCGCCATGATGGACCGTTATCGGACTTCACGGAGTTGAGTGCTTTTGACGTGCCGTCGGTCATCACATGAAATTTTGCGAAAGCATCAATGCGTCCCAAATGGTTGATTTTTAGGTCTTGAAAGTTGCCCCAAGTCAGATTTGGGTTGGCTGCCAGCTTTTCGTCCATTGAGCTGCACATTTTCAAAAAAGATTCTGTGGCGATTTCTTTCGCCGTTTCTTTGACCATTCCAGTAGAGTCGAGGTCAAAAAACTTACTGTTGGGGTCGTCGTGAAGTAATTGAGTCGTGCGCAAAAAAGTTGGTTTGAGGATAATTGGGTACTGGCGTTGTTTCGTAAACTCGTCCCAAGTGTCGGCATAAAAATTTTTGAACCATTCCTGAAACAAAATAGGTGCTAACATCTGCTGCTCGTACCGAAAATTCCAATCTTTTAACGCTTGCAAATAAGTATTTCCCTTCGGACTTGCAGCTATTTTCGGAGAGTCCAACTGCCCCAAAAGCAAAGGCAGAGCTTCTTCGGCGAATAAACTGTAACTATCGTACTGCAATTTCATCATATCTTCGACCGTAACGGAATCCATAGCGGCTAATTTTCGGTTCAAAATCCGCCCGCGATAGTTCTCAAACCCTTCGCTGTTGTAGTAATACGGATAATCTTTGCTCGTAGAACGCTGATTGGCGGACGAAATAAATCCGCGCTCGGGATTTTTGACTGCTGGATTTTGCTCCTTCGGAATAAAACCATGCCAAGCATTTTTGGAACTGCTGCCGTCTTGCACGAAACGTCCTTGCTCCTGCGATTTTATTGGAAAAAGCCCTTGCACTTTAATCGCAATATCGCCATTGCGACACGCAAAAGCAAAATTTTGAGCAGGCATATTATATGCTTTCAACGCATTATAGTAGTCATCGTAATTTTTGGCTTTGTTGAGGTCCAAAAATACTTTCATCTCGTTCTCCGCAGGCTCGTCGTGCGCCAACCAACGCAACGCCATATCTGTGTGCGGATTTTCGGAGTCGTACACAATCGGTCCCCAAACCGTGTATCGCACCGTGTCGAACACAATGCCTTGACCTTTGACATTAAAAACCTCGACTTTTTTCTGCACCGTTTTCCATGCGCCGTCCATTAGATATTCCTCTTTTTTTGCGTCTTTCCACTGGATAGTGTACCAGTCCGAAAGGTCGTGACCGACGTTGGTTTGCGTCCACGCGATATTTTCATTGAACCCAATCACTACGCCGGGAATACCGGGCAGCGAAACGCCGTAAGTGTTGAACTCGGGCGAGCTGACCTGAATTTCGTACCAAATAGACGGCAGCGTGAGGTTGAGGTGCGGGTCGCCACAAAGGATTGCTTTGCCATTTTTGGTTTTGGACGGCGCGACCGCCCAATTATTGCTCCCTACTCCATCTACGCGGTGCGTGATTGGGTCAAAGTCTATAATTCCCAAATCTTTCGGAAGTTCCACTTCTTCTTTTGCTGGCTCGGTGGAGGTAGCCGCAGAAGGCGCAAATTTTACGTCATCTGGGATAACGGGCGAATCCACGTCGTTGTGTTCAGGAAAAATAAAGTCAAAAGTTTCTTTCCCGAGCATTTTCAGCGCATTGGTGGCTTGGAGGTCGTCTTCGCCCGCCGCGAGTGTTTCGCACATACTTTTGAAGAAAAGTGCTGTTTTGAGTGGAGTCCAATCTTCGGGAGCGTAGTTGAGAATCTTAAATTCTATCGGATAATCTTTCGGCGCAAGTGTTCGGACGTAAGCGTTTACGCCCGCCGCGTAAGATTCTATGAGTGCGTAGTTAGCTGCATCTTTTTTCCAACCTTTGAGTGCATTTTCGGCGGCAAACACCATTCCAGTTCGCCGCTTTTTTTGGTCCATCGGCAACAATTTATCACCCAACACTTCCGAAAGCCGTCCAGAGGCTGCGCGAGTAGAAATATCCATTTGCCAAAGTCGATTTTGCGCCGTCACATAACCTTGCACGAAGTAGGCATCGGCATTATTTTCGGCAAAGATATGCGGCACTTGGCGGTCGTCGTAAGATACTTTTACGTTGCCCTTCAAATCCGAAAAGGCGGGCGGACTGTCTGGACCGCTGCTGGTAGCACTTTCTGCGTTTTGCCAAAATCCTGAAAATGGATTGAGCAGTTTTCCAAAAGCGGGAATTGGTTTTTGATTGACAAAAAACGAATGGTCAAGCCCATAAATCAGAGTCGCCGTAAGCAGCGAAGCGATAAGAAATTTGAAAAAACGCATAGATTTTTATTGTATTAGAGATAAAAATATTTATTTTTAGTAAAATTGGGACGCTGTAGGAATAATAGTAATCTGTTGGCGGAAGCAAAATTCAACAAAAAGTCATAAAAAACTAATCATCAACACTCTACGAGTGCAAAATAAATTTAATATTAAAAATAAAAATAATTTATATTTTTTAATATTAATCGGCAAACATATTTTTAATATAATTATATGACACAAAAGAAATCTTGTTTGTTAATTTTTTTTGTGACAAAATAAAAAGTTGGTACGATGCTTGCAACAATACAAGTATTGATAGTTAAGCACAAAGAATAATAAGGAAGTCAAATTTTATATTTTAGAGAATGAGAAATTTGAATGCCTTACGAAATTTATTAAAACCGAGATTCACATCTCCGTAAAGATAATAGTTTTTGTGTTTATTTGTTTGGGTCAGAAGCCCTTTGCTTAAAGTAGCGAAGGGACTTCTTTTTTTTTGCCCGCACCGTACCAAACGAAAGCCAAATTAACGCAAATATTCTCGAATGAAATAATAATTCGTCCGAAAGTTAGAAAAATAGTTCCGCCGCCAAGTGTCCACATCAGTTTTATATGCAACATTTTTTTGATATATCCGTATCATTTTCGATGACAACATTCTGTTTTTCTGCTGATTAATTTCAAATTTCATGGCTTTTTTTCCTAACTATCATAAAAAATTTTTTTGCAGCGCAATCTTCTTTTTGTCGCTCTCAACCTTCTCTTTTGCCCAAATTTTTCCTGCTAACACGCCTTGCGCAGCCCCAACTTTGGCGGCAAGCCAAACTCCCGGAGTCTGCAATTTTAATTCTTTTTCGTCCTGTTGCTCGTCATATACTGCTTTTCTTTTCCAACCGACTTGCGGCACAAGCAGTGTTTTGCGCGATGCGTGGTTTGAAATATCGGGAATGAACGCTGGGACAGCATATAATTTTCTCTACATCGAATCTGGCAATCGCCGTACTTTTGTCGAAATCTACGAACTCCCAAGCGGCGCGGACTGCGGCGTACCGACTTCTTTTGTGAATGTGGTTTGCGCGCAAGGAAATAATTTTTTTAATTATGTTGGCGTATCTGTGACAGCCATTTTTGTACCGCCTCACTCCGACAGTCGTTATTTTGCGAGGCTCCAACGGGTCGCACCGTTCCTATTTGAGCAAGGTCTTGCAGGCGATTTTTGCGTCGTAAAGTCACAACCCAATGACGAGCCATGCAGTGCTATTTTGCTACAAGAGCAGTCACAACAAGGAGTTCAAGCTACAAATGGTTCTACTGTCGGCGCAGCAGACCACTTTTTGACGGAGTTAGACGGAAACACCTGCGGCACTAACAACGACGTTTGGTACAAGTTTGTAGCCAGCACCTGTGCGGTTGATATTTTTGTAAAAAACTTAAATCCTGTGACATACCAGATTCAGGCGGGATTGATGACTACTGCGGACGGAAATTGCAACTCTCCCCTCACCGAAGCCTTGCAGTGCGGCGGAATTGCGGGACAAACCGTAGATATAAAATTGACCGCAACCAATCTTACGCCGGGAAAAATATACTGGATTGTGGTAGATGGTTGGAGTCCCGCCTATCAAAATGCAGTAGGAAATTTTTCGGTAGAAGTAGTCAAAAAAAATGAAAATTGCCCGCCTATTGTGACAACCGTAAGTCCCTGCGCTTGCGGCGACAAATTGAGCTGTGACGGAATGCATTACCCGAATCCGACCGCTGGGAATGTAGCTCTCAATTTAGCTAAAAATAGCAATAATGTGACTGGCTGTTTTGATTTAAAACCCTATCATATTGCCACGAAATCTGCTAATGGAGTGTTAGAATTTTGTTACCAATATACTGTTGCGCCCAACGAATACCAAATTTCTTACGAAAGCGTAATTTTCCCAAAGTGTCAATATGCTGTAAATCAAGACGTTGTATATGACACCATCAACTGCGGATTGGCATTGAACGCTTCTTGTACAGACCAAAATGGAACATCAAAAACCTACAAAGTGGCTCCCGGAAAAACGTATCGTTTTTGTAAAAAAATCAAAATAAGTGACACCGATACTTTATGCCAAAGTAAAGAATTCGAGTCATTTTGCGCTTTTTTGTGGAAAGTGGATACGGCTGTAACGAATATCAAACGCGCCATCTGTCAAGGAGATTCGGTAATTATCAACGGAAATACCTATAAATCAAGCGGAATTTACCGACAAAATATTAATTCAGGACTAAAATGTGACACAGTAATAATACTCGACTTGATGGTTTCGGATAGTATCATTAACAGTTTTGCAAAGACAATTTGCTTCGGAAAAACGATTTCCATCGGCGATTCTATCTACTCAAAAAGTGGGATTTATCGAAATAAGTTAAATTCACGTTTTGGTTGCGACAGCATCATAAAACTGAACTTGTCGGTACTCCCCAACAACTTTCAGAATGTCAGCAGAAGTATTTGCGGAGGCGATTCCATAAAAATTGGTAACAAATCATACAAAACAACCGGAAATTACCGCGACACATTGGTAGCTGCGGCTGGCTGCGATAGTATAATTCATCTCAATTTAATCGTAAATTCCCAAAAAAACGACACGCTCAACCGCTCAATTTGTCAAGGCGATTTCGTAAGAATTGGAGATTCTACATTCGTATCGTCAGGCACCTACAAAATTAAATTTATTTCATCGTTGGGTTGTGACAGTATAATTACTTTAAGATTAAACGTAAAAAATAAATCAAGTCACAATATTGTGACATCGCTTTGTGCAGGAAAAAGTGTCACTATCGGAAACTCAACCTATACTACGGCTGGAAACTACCAAAAAATATTAACCAACGCCGCAGGTTGCGATAGCATAGTAAATCTAAATCTGTCGTATTACCCCTCTCAAATAACTCAAATAAATCGAACTATTTGCTTTGGAAAATCTATTACAATCTTCGGGAAAAAATACGATGCCGCTCGCCCGTCAGGTTTTGATACGCTCCAAAATAGTACGTCACAAGGTTGTGACAGTATTATTTTTATTCAGATAAATTTTTATCCACAAGCCGTAAAAAATATCAACCAAACGCTTTGCTCTGGGCAAAGTATTGTCATCAACGGAATTGCATACAATCAGCAAAATACTGGAGGAACGCAAGTATTGAGCGGACAAAGTGCCAACGGTTGCGATAGTACTATCAATATTTTTCTAAATTTTATTAATAGTACACAAAGTTTTTTTACTACCAAAATATGTGTCACAGATTCGATTATTTTTAATGGAAAAAAGTATAATTTTCAGTATCCGTCTGGTAAAGATACCATCTTTAACGGCAATTCTAAAGGCTGCGACAGCGTCATAAATGTTCAGCTCAATTTCTTTCCGCCTGTCAATAAATTTGTCACGCTTACGCTTTGCAGCAACGAAAGTATCAATGTAAATAACGTAATATACAACTCCAATCGTCCGTCTGGTATAGAAAAAATTATACGAGGAGCATCAAATGGTTGTGACAGTACTATTTTTGTTAATTTAACGTTTGTTCCGTCAAAAATAACTAATATTACAGCGAGCATTTGTCCCAACGAAATATATAAGGTTGGAGATTCTACTTACACACAAGCTGGAAATTATATCTATAAAACTACTTCGACCAACGGTTGTGACAGTATAATTTTTATCAATCTACTACTTTCGCCCGCCAAAACAGCTCTAAAATTATTTCAACTTTGCAAAGGCGAAAGCGTTCAAGTCGGAAATAAATTTTATAATCAATCTGGCACTTATATAGATACTTTGAAAACATTGAGAGGTTGTGACAGTGTTCAAACATCAATTTTAATAATTTATAGTGCCGAAAAGTTAATATCAGACACCATTTGCGCAGGGCAAAATACCGTAATCGCAGGTAAAATTTATAATATTTCAGGGACTTACATCGATACCATTTACAACGCTGGCATCTTTGGTTGCGACAGTATTGTGAGGCTCAACTTGACCGTTTTGAACCCTATTTCGATACTTTTCAACGTGCTTCCTGCCACCAGCTGCCCCGTGATTTGTGACGGGGCAATTCAAGCGACAGCGAGTGGCGGCGCGTCACCTTACGACTACTCGTGGGACACTCCAATTTTGACGGGTTTGTGTGTTGGCATCTACAATTTGACGGTGACAGACTCTAAAAACTGCAAATCTTACGCCGCGGCGACCATTAATCCAGCACTGGCAACGACTAATTTTTTAAATATAAATTTGTGTGGTAGTGACAGTGTAAAAGTAGGTAGTAAAGTGTATAAAAATGCTGGAAACTACATTGATACACTTCAAAAAGCGAATGGCTGCGACAGTATCATAGTGCTAAAATTGACGAAAACCGTCGAGCTGATTACTCTCGCTAATGCCGTGAATCCAAAATGTAATGGTGATAAAAATGGACTGTTGGCAATCAACACTTCGGGCAATAATACTCCATATCAGTTCTCAATAGACGGCGGCGTTACCTACACTACGAGTAGCCTTAATCCATTCATTTTCAATAGTTTAGGTGCAGGGATTTATAATATTCGAGTAAAAACTGCTACGGGTTGTGAGTTTTCTTTGGTGAGCGGACAAGTTGTTTTGGGCGAACCCGAAGCCCTAAAATTAGCGATAGATACCTCAAAATCTAAAACTTGCATTGGCAATTCTTTGGGAGTTTTGACGGCAAAAGCAAGCAACGGATTTGCGCCATTTTCTTACCAATGGTCTAATACTCAAAATACTGCTACAATAAATAATTTATCAAATGGAACGTATTTTGTGACAGCGACGGCGGACAACGGTTGTAAAACTTTTGGGCAAGCGACAGTAACCAATTTTGATGATTTTTCGGCATCTGCTTCGCCGTCCGACACCTTGATATTATTGGGAAAAACTGCAACAATCCAGATTTCGACGACGAATATTGCGCTTCCTTATACTGTTAAATATTCGCCACAAGACGGAATTATTGCCCCCAATAATCAAAGTCTAATCGTAAAGCCCTCAAAAACAACGACTTATAAAATTTTAATTACAGACGCAAATGGCTGTAGCAAAGAAATCGAAGTCCTGATTCGAGTCAATGAAGTTTTGGAGATTCAAATTCCAAATGCTTTTTCTCCAGACGGTGACGGACAAAACGATGTTTTTAGGTTGGTTTTACAGGGCGCAGAACCCAAATATTCTAAATTTCAAATTTGGAACCGCTTTGGTCAATTAATTTACAACAATGCTGCAAAACCTGAATGGGACGGAACTTTCGACGGACTTCTCCAAACGCCTGACGTGTTCGCTTATGTGATAGAATACGTTGATTTGGACGGAAAAAGTCAAATTTTAAAAGGTCAAGTAACGCTGCTGAGATAGTTTTTTTATTTTTTTTTATCGAAAACGTGACAAAAAAAACGCTGTATATTTCTCGAGATTTAGAGCAAAATCAAAATTTTGTAAGTTCGCTCAACGCTCAATCTATCGAAGTCGTTGGGCTGTCATTGATTGATTTTACGGCTATTAGTTTTGATTTTTTACCCGATTCGGATTGGATTTTTTTTTATAGTCAAAACGCTGTAAAATATTTTTTTCAAAATAAGTTTTTTCAAAAAAATAAAAAAATAAGCGAAAATGTGAAAATCGCAGCTTTGGGCAAAAAAACTGCTGACGCTATAAAAAGTTACGGATTTGATACAGACTTTGTGGGTTCTGGAAGCGTTGAAAATATTGCGAAACTTTTTTTGAAGGCGGCAAAAAACAATGTAGTTTTGTTTCCACAAGCGACAAACTCGCGGGAGTCCATCGAAAAAATCCTTGAAGGTCAGATAGTTAGCAAAAAATTGTGTGTTTATCACAATACATCAAAAATAAATTTTGAGATTCCATATTGCGATTTTTTGGTATTCACGAGTCCCTTGAATGTGGTCACATTTTGTTCTAAATATTCGTTTTTGCCCCATCAGATGATTTTTGCTATCGGAGAAAGCACCCAAAAAGAATTACAAAAAGTCACACATCGTGACATACTTGTATCCGAAACTTCTGATTTAGATTCACTCCTTTTTTTGATTTTGAAGCAACTCGTTTAGCAAAATCGTTGTTTGTTGGGGGGCAGCTTTTCCATTAGAAATTTTCATTACTTCGCCCATAAAAAAACCTATCAGACCCGTTTTTCCCTTCTTGTAAGCAGCAACTTTTTCTGGATTTTGAGCAATAACTTCCCTACAAATTTCCGTCAAAAAATCTTGGTCATCGGACTGAATTAGACCTAATTTGATAGCTAATTCCATTGGCTCTTCACTTGGGTTTTTCCACATTTCTGGAAATAATTTTTGAAAAACAATCGAAGAACTTACTGTTTTTTGTTCTATTATTTCCACCAATTTTACTATATTTTTCTCGGATATTGGTATTTCAGAAATTGACAAATTATACTCTTTCGTCATTGGTAATATCTTGTTTATCAATATATTAGCCGCAATTTTTACATTTGACACTTGCAAACACAGACCCAAAAAATAATCACTAATACTTTTTTCTCCAGTCACAAAAATAGCTTCTTGACTCGTCAAATCATATTCATTCATTAATTTCTCTACTACCTTATCGGGTAGCTCGGACATCTGTTTCTCTACTGCGTGTATCTGCCCGTCAGTCAAAAAAACTGGCATCAAATCAGGGTCAGGAAAGTACCGATAGTCGGATTCTCCTTCTTTGTCGCGCATGGGCGAAGTCGTCCCCGCGCTCGGGTCAAATTGCATAGTTTGACGGATTATCTCTCCACCCAATTCAATTATTTTTATTTGGCGGTTACTTTCAAACTCAACTGCTTTTTTTGCAAATCGCATAGAATTTAGATTTTTTATTTCGCATCGCTCTCCGTATTCAGTTTCTCCTTGTTTTCTCACAGATACATTGCAGTCGCAGCGAAGCGAGCCTTCCTCCATATTTCCGTCCGAAATATCGAGCCACCGAACCAAGTGTCGCAAATGCAACATAAAAGCAGCTACTTCGTCGGGGTGACGAAAATCTGGCTCCGTCACAATCTCCAAAAGAGCGACTCCTGCCCTATTGTAGTCCATCAAAGTTTGGTGATTCGAGAGTTCGTGGTTCGATTTTCCAGCATCTTCCTCGAGGTGAATATGATGCAACCGAACACTCTTTTTTTCATTATTTACCAAAAATGTGACATTGCCGCCGATGCAAATTGGATAAAAATTTTGGGTAATTTGATAACCTTTGGGAAGGTCTGGATAAAAGTAATTTTTTCTGTCAAACTGTTGATAATCAGCTATTTGGCAACCTAACGCCAAGCCTAATTTTATCGCATACTCGACCGCAGTTGCATTGACCGCAGGCAGCGTGCCGGGGTGCGCCAAGGAAATTGCGCTGATGTGACTGTTAGGAGCTGCTCCAAAATCTGCTCTATCTGCACAAAATATCTTACTTTTGGTAGAAAGTTGGACGTGCGCCTCCAAACCGATGACAGTTTCGTATTGGTTCATTGATTTTTACTCGGCTGATGAATATTCCAACCCAGACAGCCTAATGCGCCGCCTTCTGCCGCAATTTCGCTACTCAACACTGGAACTATGTCACAATCGCTGAAAATTTCTTCCATTTTTCGGATAGCTGGCTCGTCGGTAGGAAGTTCGTATTGGGGAAGAAATATAGTTTTTCCTACTTGCAGGTAATTAATATATGAACCTCTAATATCAATGTCTGACTTCAGAAAACGCTGATTAGTAAAGGGAATCTCAATTATTTTGAGTCCCAAGTTGCGAAGCCCCGCTCTTGCGTAGGTAAAAAAATTAGTCTTTTGAGTATAAAATTCACTGATAATAATATGGTCATCGTCCAAAAAACGTATCCAACAATTAGAGTGTCCAACGACGTCGTTTGGATACCAAGGAATAATAACCACCTGCGTTTCCAAAATTTTTTCTAACTCTTTGGTCAGCGCAGTTTCTGAATACCGAGCATTTTCTGGAAAAATTTTACTGGTAAGTATTACTTTATTATCACTCTCGACTATGTTGCCACCCTCCAAAACTATATCAGATTTTATGGTTTTGATACCAATTTGCTCACAAAAAGTATCAGATTGAGCGATTGTTTTTTGGTCTTCCAAAGTGTCCCAGAGGTAGTCAGGACTGTATGTGAATTGGATAAACTTTTCTTTTGCAGTCTGTACGGGCATAAAATCTTTCGCCCAAATCTCTTTTGTTTTCTCTAAAAAAAGGTACTGAACGCCCGAAGATTTCAAAGCGACTTCAAAATCTGCCCAAAACTTTGGGTAATCACTTTTCAGACAGTCCGAAAGGTATAAAATATTTGTTTGCTTGTCCGTGATCATTGTACACTATTTTTTTTACAAAACACGCTCTCCCCTAAACGGAATTTTCGTCGCAAAAATACTATTTTATGACATTTCAGACGCATTCTTTAATCAAATCTTGCTGTTTTTTGAGGTTTTATGTGAAATAAAAGCGATATAATGTGTGAATATGTGGCTTGTTCTTGTCCGCCGCCCAATTTGGAAAGTGCGTAATCAAACTGAAATCTCTTAATTTTTATACCCAATCCGATAGCTGGACTGCTCGACCATTGTTTTTGCTTGTTCAAATCTAAATATTGTTGGAAACTATTGGTGCCAGCTCGCAAAAAAACTATTTTTTTGTAGTCCAATTCCGCACCGATATTGGGCGCAATGCTGATTGGGTTGCTGCTGATGAGAGTGTTGCGCTTTCCGTCGGTAGTCATCACCAAGTCCACCGCCGTCGTGAGTCCGAGTGCGCCAAAACTTTTATAGTAAGAGCCACCAAATGTAATTTGTGGCAGCGTATATTCTACAGAACTAATGGGAATATCATTTGCATTCAATAACAACTGTTGTTTTTCTTTTTCTGTGAATGTAAAACTCCAAGCGTTGAATGTAGTAGTAATATCTTTTACCATCAAAGCAAATGACCATTTTTTATTTGGTTTGTACTGCAATCCCAAGTCAGCACCAAAGCCCCACGAATGTGCGAAAGTCCCAATATTGCGATAAACTATTTTCGCATTTGCTCCAACACTTAATTTTGAAGTAGCTGGATTACCGATTTTTTGCGCATAGCTGCCAAAAAAAGCATAATCTGCCGCCGAAAACGACTTCACATTGTCGTAATTTATCGTTCCGTCTTCCTGATAAAGGCTCAAAGTGTTGGGAATATTGTCTATGCCGAAGCGGACAAACGAAAAAGCGAGCGCACGCTTATGGTTAGAAATGGGAGTTGCGATGCCCAAATAGTCGTATTTGCCGACTCCCGCGAACAGTTCGTGGTGCATCGCTCCAAGCTGCACGCCGTTGTCAATGTCCAAAAAAGCCAAGCCAGCAGGGTTCCAAAGAGCCGCCGTAGCGTCGTTTACGGAGGACGTGACCGCGCCAGCCATGCCCTGCGCTCTGGCTCCTATGCCGATGGATAGAAATTCGTTGCTGTATTTTTGCCCGAATGTAAGCGCAGCAAGACCCAAAAAGAAAACGGAAAGTACGGTATTTTTTCTCATAAATAAATCTGATTTGAAAAAATAGAACGTAAAATTTGGCTACAAATTTTACGTTCAGTAATTTTAACAAAAGTACGAAATTTTGTTTGAGAAAAAAAATAAGGAATGAGGAAAAAATAAGGTACTCCAATTTTTCCAATAAATTGAATCAATAACAAGGCATTTTTGAGGCGCAACGCAGGGCGTTGTAACGAAAAAATAACGCAGTAATTGGTTGAATTTAGCAGAAAAAATGAGTAATTTACTTTAGATACATTCCTAAGCAGCCAAAATACTTGACTGCTTACTAAAAAAATGGTATTATAATTTGTTACTCTCGAAAAAAAACGTGCAGACAAAAAAAGCAACAATTACCGATTACTGTTGATTTTCATTAGGCTCTTGGTTTTTAAAACAATATTTGAGGACGCAGCACACAAGCCCAGCCTGCACGAATGGCAAATAATTAAATTTGCTTTATTTTGAATTTAAAATACTAAATTTGGTGACAGCAACAAAGAAATCCAGACGATTCTTTGCTAAAACAATTCTTTTACTTTTGAAAGATAAGAAAACACTGATGTTTGGGTCAGATTTTTAACAAAATAATCGCTGGATTCCGTGAAACTGCTTTTGACCATAACAACTTTTAAAAGTCATTATATTAACAAAATAAATATGTGAAAAAATTATGCCAATTTTTATTTTTTTACTACTTTCGCTCTCCAAAATTTTTATTTTTTTATCAATTTCACTTTAAATGTCTAACTATCAGTTTTTTATAAAAATTATTTTTTTTATAATTATTTTTTCAGAAACTTCTTGCCTTCACGCCCAACATTCCGAAGGGCAAAAAACGGATTTTAGCGACAAGGCTATGGTGGTTTCTGCTCACAAAAGCGCGACAAAAGCGGGATTGGACATTCTAAAAAAAGGCGGAAATGCGATAGATGCTGCCATTGCCGTTCAGTTTGCGCTGGCGGTCGTCTATCCGGAGGCTGGAAATATCGGCGGCGGCGGTTTTTTGCTGCTCCGCAAAAAAAACGGCGACACAGATGCACTTGACTATCGAGAAAAAGCACCTGCGGCGGCTACTCGAAATATGTATTTGGACGCTTCGGGCAATATTATCAACGGTTTGAGCCTTTATGGACACCTTGCGGCGGGCGTTCCCGGCTCCGTAGATGGCATGGTAAAGGCTTTCAATAGGTACAGCAAGCTAAAAAATTGGAAGATTTTGTTGCAGCCCGCGATTGATTTGGCAGAAAATGGAATACAAATTTCGGACATCGGAGCAACCCATTTGAACGCACATCAGGATAAATTTAAAAAATACAACTCTCACAGTACGGTTTTTACGAGTGAAAAATCATGGAAAAAAGGCGACTATTTAGTTCAAAAAGATTTGGCGAATACCCTAAAATTGATTCGCGACAAAGGCGAAGCCGGTTTTTATGAAGGCGACATTGCGCAGCAAATAGTGGCGGAAATGAAAGCTGGCGGCGGGATTATCACGCTCGCTGACCTCAAAAACTACGACGCAGTGTGGCGCAAACCGATGACTTTCGACTACAAAAATTATACGATGATAGGAATGCCGCCGCCGTCCAGTGGCGGCATCGCGCTCCAACAACTGTTTTCGATGATTGCGCCTTTTCCGATTGCAAAAATGGGATTTCACAGTCCCGAAGCAATACACTTGATGGTAGAAGCCGAAAAAAGAGTCTATGCCGACCGCGCTACGCATCTCGGCGATCCTGATTTTTTTAAAGTTCCTGTTTCTAACTTGCTGAACACCAATTATTTAGCACAGCGAATGAATAATTTTAATCCTCAAAAAGCTACGCCAAGCACAGCGATAAAAGCAGGAAATTTTGACAAAAAAGAAAGTGAACAAACAACGCATTTCTCTATCGTAGATAATGAAGGAAATGCGGTTGCTGTGACAACCACTTTGAACGGAACTTTTGGTTCGCACACGGTGGTAAGCGGCGCAGGATTTATTCTAAACAATGAAATGGACGATTTTAGTTCCAAACCCGGAGTCCCAAATATGTACGGATTGATTGGGGGCGAAGGCAACTCTATACAAGCCAATAAACGAATGTTGAGTTCTATGACTCCGACTATTGTGCTGAAAGACAAGAAGTTACACATCGTAGTCGGCACTCCGGGTGGCTCTACTATCATCACTTCGGTCTTCCAAACTATCGTCAATATCATCGAGTTTGGAATGTCTGCCACCAAAGCGGTTCATTCTCACCGCTTCCATCACCAGTGGCTTCCCGACGAAATTTATATCGAAGAAAAAACATTTTCTACCCAAATTCGTGACAATTTACAAAAAATGGGTCACAAGCTAAAAGAACGTGAATATATCGGCAGAGTAGAGGCAATTTTGATTCAGTCAGATGGAAAAATAGAAGGCGCAGCAGATTTTAGAGGCGACGACGATGCAGAAGGTTGGTAAAATTTACTTTATTTATTCCTTGTCACAATTTTTTGTTTTTTATTTTATAATTGATAAAAGTAAAATACAAACAAAGTCCCAAATATCCGATGCAGCCAAAGAACGTAATCAACTGAACGGCGAGTAAAAAGTCATTTTTTTGGTGTGCGACGTACAAAGCCGCTACGTTGGAAGTGAGTAAAAATACATTAAAAACGAGTTCTACCTGAACTTTATTGACTACTTCGGCGATATAACTTATGGGATTGTAGAGGCTGCGAAAGAAAAACAAGCAGACTAAAATAGATAAATACTGCCCTGACGCTGCCCACTTGGCATCAAAAAAAAATAAAATTATTTGCTGTGACGTGACAGCCAAAAACAATACTGGCAAGATAATAACTCCTCCGATGAGAGCCTGCATTTTGAGCGTATATCCAAAAAGTTTTTGAGGTTGATTTGCCATCAATTCGCTCGCTTCTTTATAAAAAATATTAGATACCGACGACGAAATAAGCTGCAACGGTGCTTGCAAAATTCGCACAGCGAAGAAAAATAGTCCCGCTTCTGCTTTGCCAAACCAAGCTAAAATAAGGACAGGTTGTATGTTTTGATAGAGCAAATTAGCGACGCCCGATGGCAAGCTATAAAAGGCTATTTTGCTGTATTTTTTGACGACTTGGCGATTTTTTTTTAAGTCAAAAAAACTCCAATTTGCGTAGCCCAAAGGGATAGATTTTATTCGGAAGTAATAATAACAAACAAGCAATCCGAGCAAGTTACCGATAATCAATCCGCTGTTTTTGTCTATATAAAAAAACAAAATTTGACCACCCAAAATACTCACAGATTGTAAGATTCTTGCGTAAGAAATAATTTTAAACTGGTCGGCTTTGGTCATAAAAAGTTGGAAAGCAGACGTTCCAGCAAGAAAAAAAATACCAAATAGTGACAAAAAATTAATTTTGTCACAAAAATCGGAATTTATATACTGAATCAAGTAAAAAAAAAGCCATAAAAGGGGTGCAGAACAAGCTGCAAGAGCCAAGCAAAACTGAAGGGTCTGTATCGCACTTTTCATGTCTTGGTGCAGCACAATCGTCAAGTCCAAACGAAGCATCGCTAACGTAGAGCCGATAGATATCATCGCCAGAAAAAAAGAAAGTGTTCCCATTTCTTCGGGCGAATAAAAATATTTGGCGAGCAAAAAAGTACCGAAAACCGCCACTATTTGGGACAAAATCGTGTGCCACAACAAATTTAAAATTTTCTGTAGTTGCAGACTTTCTGATATTTTTAAAAAATTCATCGTTTGCTTTTCAGTAAGTAGTCGTCATGTCGGTCGGAACTACAAGATAAAAATCGGCTCTGCCGAGTTCTTTTTCGTCTAATTGTTCAATGTTGTCTTGACTGATTGTTGTGATATTTGTAACAGTCAAATCGGAGCGTTTTTTCTTCACATACCAAACAATTCCCTCTTGGAAGTCTGTATGAAAAGCTCCATTAAAGTGAATAAATGTGACCTCTTTTTTATAGTTTTTTAGGATAAAATGTGCCATAGTTGCGTCTTTAATTGCTTGCGCAGAGGGAAATTTTAAATCTTCTTTGGTGTGCGCATTGTCCTCTCCGCCCAGCATTTCTTGGTAAGTATGGAGCTTATAATCCACCTCAATCGGAAGAGGAACTATCCATTTTTTGGCTTCTGCGGAGAGGCTATTCAAACCGTCCAAACCTTCCCGAAACACCAGATTTGCGTAACGTCTTGGGATATTAGTCGCCACAAATTTTAGATTTTTTTCTACCGCAAACTGCACCATCGGCTTATAATCCGTCTTGTAGTTGTCCCACAAACGCATCTCTTTTTCAAAGTTCTTTTCGGGGATTTTACCCTCCAAAAATTCATCAAAAATAGTCTGACCGTCGGCTTCAAACATCTCTGCTCCAAGCATTAAATTTCCTTTTTTTTCCGCAAAAATATCCTTTGTTATCTGCAATTCTAACCAGTGTGCGATTACGTTATTATGCTGCTCGCCAAAGAAAATAATATTTTTTTTAGCAATATTTGTGACAAGATATTGATAAGTCACTTTTTTGCCATTTCCGTCAAAAAGTTGGTAGGCTGGTTTTGTTTGCGCCGACATCTGAAGCGATAAAAAAGAAGCAAGAATTAAAAAAAAAAGATTTTTTTGCATAATTTTTGTTGAAAAATGAAAAATTTGAACTGAAATAAAAACCAAAATTACGCATTTTTGTTCTGCTATTTATCAACCAAAGCGTGTCTGAAATAAACTATTCGTTTTATTCATCATTCTTTACTTTCTTTCACCTACGCTATTTATAAAATGTCCATTCCAAAAAAGAAAATTGCTGTAATTTGGTTTCGCCAAGACTTGAGATTGCACGATAATGAGGCTCTTTGTGCAGCTTTGAAAGAAGCGGACGAGGTCTATCCTGTGTTCGTTTTCGATGAGCGGACTTACAAAGGTACAACTCGTTGGTTTGATTTTCCGAAAACGGGTAAGTTTCGTGCGCAATTTGTTATAGAATGTATTGCGGACTTAAAAAAATCATTACAAAAATTGGGCTGCGATTTGGTAGTTCGGACTGGACGCTCGGAAGTCGATGTGTTTGAATTGGCACAAAAAATTCAGGCGAGTTGGGTTTTTTGCAACATGGAACGGACGCAAGAGGAGCTATCTATGCAAGACAGTTTGGAAAAAAAGCTCTGGACGATAGGTGCCGAAATGCGGTATTCGCGCGGAAAAATGCTCTATCACACGCAAGATTTGCCGTTTCCGGTCGCGCATACGCCAGACGTTTTTACGCATTTTCGGAAGGAAGTCGAGCGGACTACGAAGGTAAGAACGCCGTTAGATGCGCCGTCACAATTCAATGCTTGGAGCGAAAAAGTTGATGTGGGAGCGATACCGACTATCTCGGATTTTGGGCACGACGACTTTACAGAGTCGGAGGTCAAAAATGGGCAATTCAAAGGGGGCGAAACGGAGGGTTTGGCGCGATTGAAGTACTATTTATGGGATTCCAATTTGATAAAAACGTACAAAGAAACCAGAAATGAGCTTTTGGGCTTGGATTATTCCTCGAAGTTTTCGCCCTGGCTGGCACAAGGTTGCCTGTCGCCAAAAACTATTTATCACGAAATTGTGAAATACGAAGCCGCGCGAGGCGCAAATGAATCTACTTATTGGTTGTTTTTTGAGCTTATTTGGCGGGATTTTTTCCGCCTGATGGGTAAAAAATATGGCAACAAAATATTTATGAAAGGCGGAACTTCGGGCGAAGAAGACTCCAGATGGCGCAACGATGACCGCTTGATGCAAATTTGGATTGAAGGTCGGACGGGAGTTCCATTTATTGATGCCAACATGAAAGAGCTGTCACAAACTGGCTTTATGTCGAATCGTGGGCGGCAAAATGTGGCAAGTTTTTTAGTCAAAGATTTGCTAATAAATTGGCAAATGGGCGCAGAATACTTTGAATCTATTTTGATTGATTACGACGTTTGTAGCAACTGGGGCAACTGGAATTATGTGGCAGGAGTCGGCAGCGACCCGCGCGAAAATCGCTACTTTAATATCATCACGCAAGCAAAAAGGTACGACCACGACGGAAAATTTGTAAAGTATTGGCTTCCCGAACTGAAAAGTTTGCCGCCCGAACACGTCCATCAGCCCGACTTGATGAGCTTTTCGGAGCAAGAAAAGTATGGTGTGAAACTCGGTGCGCACTACCCAAAAGCGATGATAAACACTCGAAAATGGGCGCGGTAATTTTATTTATTAAAAAATTTAAGATATTTTTAACAAATCGTCTGGCGTGTCAATACTAAAACTTTCATACGAAGTTTCTCCGATTCCGATGTCAAAACCAGCTTCCAACCAACGAAGTTGTTCGAGTGATTCTGTCTTTTCTAAATTGCCCATCGGCAAATTGGTAAGTTCAGAAAGGACGATATTGCGGAAAATATAGAGTCCGATATGTTTGTAAAAAGTCGTTTTCGTGAGCCAATCATTTTGCTCAAAGCCACGCACGAATGGAATTGGGCTGCGGCTAAAATACAGTGCTTTTTGGGCGGTATTTTTTACTACTTTTATGATATTTGGGTTAAATAAATCTTCATTTTTTTCTACTTTGTGACATAGTGTAGCGATGTCAAATTTAGAATTTTCTAACAATATTCTTATCCCTTCGTCAATTTGTTCCGGGTGGATGAACGGTTCATCGCCTTGAATATTTACTACAATTTCGTAATCTAAAAACTGTCGAGCTACTTCGGCGCACCTATCTGTGCCGCTTTGGTGGCTTTTGGAGGTATAAACTGCGCTATATCCAATACCTGTGACGTGGTCAAAAATTCGCTCATCGTCGGTAGCTACTACTATTTTATCCAATAACTTTGATTTTTGGCACTGCTCGACCACCCTTTGTATCATCGTTTTGCCGCCAATCTCTATCAACGGTTTTCCCGGAAAGCGCGTTGAATCAAATCTGGCTGGAATTATCCCAATAATTTTCATAATTTTGTGCTTTTAATTTTACTAACACCATGAATTTTTTACCGAAAATCGTCGCTTTTTTATATTTATTAGCACTTCCCTCCTTGCTTTTTTGCCAAAAAATACCCGCAAAAGACAGTCTTTACAAACTTAATTTTCGCGACACTATTCTTGTTCGGCAATCTGCTGCAAAAGAACTCGTTTTTTTGCACAAAGTTGCTAAAAAACAGACACTTTTTTCTATTTCGACGTTCTATGGATTGAGTATAGACGAAATTATACGGCTCAATCCTTCGCTTTCAGAAGGAAAAGGTCTTGCGATTAACCAGTTGTTGAGTATTAGTATGCCGATTGCGGCGATGAAAAAATATAAGGATAAAAATTTTCGACGTTGGCATTATTGCGCCGTTTATTTTCCATATTCCAAAAAAGAATCGCTCTACCACGTCGCTCACGATATTTTTAACGTTTCTGTCGATTCTGTGACATTTTGGAATAAAGTTTCCAAAAATCTTGAACTTGCTGAAGGGCAACTCCTCCAAGTCGGTTGGTTGCCGACGACTGGAATCCCCGATAGTTTGAGAAAAGCGGTAAAACGTGACACTAATGAAGCGATAAAAAAACTCATCGGACGAGTGGATAAGCTCAAAGAAAAATTTGAAAAAGACAACGCCAGCAATAAATTAGTCACCGAGCAAGGCGTAGCTTTTTGGCAACGCAGCGGCGGACAAAACACGGATTTGTACGCACTTCATCGGTTCGCGCCCATAAACTCTGTTATCGCCGTAACCAATCCGATGAAACGGCGTACTATGTATGTAAAAGTGATTGATAAACTGCCCGAAAACGTGTACGGCGAGGACGTAAAAGTAGTTTTGTCGCCAGCAGTCGCTCGACTTTTGGGCGCGCGCGACCCACGTTTTTTTGTCAAAATAAAATATAAAAAATAAAAAAAGTAGTATGCAAATTCGCTGGAAAATAGCGCAAATGGCGGAAAGAATTTGGTGGAAACGCTACCTTGAAAATAAAAATCTTGAGGCTTATTTAACTTGGAAAAAAAAATATTGGCTACAACTTTTACAAACTTGTAAGATTGACGATATATTGAAAAACGAGGGCGTAATTGCAGATTTGGGCTGCGGACCTGCTGGAATTTTTATGATTTTTGACCATTCAAAAATATACGCTATTGACCCACTTTTGGACAGTTATGACGCTGATTTAGAGCATTTTACAAAAAGCGATTATCCAAATGTGACTTTCTTAAATGAAAGTTTGGAAGAAGTAAATTTGCCACAAAAAATAGATTACCTTTTTTGTATGAATGTCATCAATCACGTCCAAAATTTTGAAAAATGCTACGATAATATGACTTCGCTTTTGGCAGATAAGGGAACTTTAATTATTAGCATTGACGCTCACAACCATTCATTTTTTAAAAAATTATTTCGCCTCTTGCCCGGAGATATTTTGCACCCACACCAATATGACTTAAAAGAATATCAAGAAAAATTAACGTCACGAAATTTTGAAATTACATCAATTACCCAACTGAAATCCGAGTTTTTCTTCAATCATTACGTCATAGTTGCTCACAAAAAAAATAAGTAGTTATAAGTTTTAGTTTTTAATTTTGAGTCATCATAAACTATTGAAAATCAACGAATTATGTCGAATATTAAATGTCATCTATTTAAGTGTAAGAACTTAAAACCATTTAGTTTTTAGTCGCACAAGTTATTGTTAATCAATTATTTACAATATTTTACAATCATAAATAGTTCTATAAAAAAATTATGTATAAAAATAATATTCTCGAAACCATCGGCAACACACCTTTGGTCAAACTCAATAAAATCGTTTCCGATATTCCCGCGTTGATACTCGGAAAAATCGAAACTTTCAATCCCGGCAACTCCATCAAAGACCGAATGGCACTCAAAATGGTGGACGATGCTGAACACGCAGGCTTGCTGCGCAAAGGCGGCACGATCATCGAATGTACTTCCGGCAACACGGGTATGGGACTTGCTTTGGCGGGCGCAGTGCGTGGCTATCGCTGTATTTTTACGACCAACGACAAGCAATCCAAAGCAAAAATTGACATACTTCGCGCCGTCGGAGCGGAAGTCATCGTCTGCCCTACCAACGTGGACTCGCACGACCCACGCTCCTATTATTCGGTGGCAGAGCGTTTGAGCAACGAAATCCCCAACTCTTGGTGGGCAAACCAATACGAAAACGACTCCAATCAGCAAGCGCACTACGAAAGCACCGGACCCGAAATATGGGAGCAAACGGAAGGCAAAATTACGCACCTCGTAGCTGGCGTTGGCACCGGCGGCACCATTAGCGGAACTGCCCGATATCTGAAAGAAAAAAATCCGAACATCCAAGTCTGGGGCATTGACCCCTACGGGTCGGCACTCAAAAAAGCACACGAAACAGGCATAGTGGACCCGACCGAAGTGTACCCGTACCTCACCGAAGGCATCGGAAAAGAGTGCGTGCCTGGCAACGTAAGAATGGAATTTATTGACCATTTTGAGAAAGTAGATGACAAAACAAGTGCCGTGCTGACGCGCAGATTGGCGCGCGAAGAAGGGCTTTTACTGGGGTTTTCGGCAGGCACTGCGCTCGGCGGCTTGCTCCAACTGAAAAGCAGATTGAAAAAAAGCGACGTAGTGGTGATTATTTTTCACGACCACGGAAGTCGATATTTGGCAAAAATTTTCAACGACGACTGGATGCGTGAGCGCGGATTTTTGGACGATGAGCTGCAAGTCAAAGATTTGATACAGCGAAAAATGGATAAAACTTTCTTTTCGGTACAAATTTCGGATACCGTCCGACAAGCCTTCGGAATGATGAAAGACCACGAAATATCACAGATGCCTGTGATGAAAGGCGGAGAAATCGTTGGCTCTATTACCGAGAACGCCGTGTTGAGTTATATGCTCGAGAATCCGCTCAACAACACCGAAAAAAGCATCGAAAGCATCATGGACAAACCATTTCCGCTCGTCAATTTTGACCTTCCGTATCGGCAGTTGAGCCACTACATCAGCCGAAAAGTCCCCGCCGTCCTCACCCGCGACCAAACTGGCGTGCTGCATATTTTGACCCAATTCGATATTATAAAAGCGGTGTAGATAGTTCGGATAAAAATATTTTTTAAGGCATTTATTGAGCGAATATTGCCATAAATATAAAAAATCAAACTGCTTGCTGCTGATGCGGCAAGCAGTTTGATTTTTCCTTCCATTTGCGTATTTTTACTCCAACTCTATGGCTTCATATTCTTCTTCGCTCAACCCAAACGCAGGGTCTATCACTTTTACTTCGCCATAGGTAAGTTCGTAGAGCTTGTA
>JAYWGG010000077.1:0-2784 GCA_043778415.1 Saprospiraceae bacterium | reverse complement strand
ATTTTTGGTCGGGAATGTTGGGCGGCACCTTTTTATTTTTGGCTTATTTTGGCACAGACCAGTCGCAGGTGCAGCGATATTTGTCGGGCAAAACGCTGACCGAAAGCCGTCTGGGCTTGCTGTTCAACGGGATTTTGAAAGTGCCGATGCAGTTCACGGTATTGTTCGTAGGAATGATGGTTTTTGTTTTTTATCAGTTCAATGAGCCGCCGATACACTTCATGGCAACGGACTTGCAAAAACTCGAAAACACGACCTACCAAGTGCGATTAGATGAACTGAAAAAAGAAGACAACAGCGTTTTTGAGCAAAAAAAATCAGAAATCCGCGCAATGGTAGATGCTATGCACCGCCACGACGAAACCGCCGCCGCCGCCGCACAATCCAACGTGCAGCAACTGCTCAAACAAGACAAATCCATTCGGACGGAAGTACGAAGCCTCATCAAGCAAAATGACCCAAGAAGCGTGAGCAGCGACACCGACTACGTTTTTATCAATTTTGTGACGCACCACCTGCCCATCGGGTTGGTCGGCTTGCTGATTGCCGTTATTTTCGCCGCCTCCATGTCCTCTACGTCCTCCGAACTCAACGCTTTGGCAACCGCTACGGTGATTGATATTTATCGCCGCTCACTCGTGACCAACCAAACAGATGCACATTATTTGCGCGCTTCGCAATTTTTTACACTGGCTTGGGGGATAGTTGTCCTTATTTTTGCTACCACTGCGTCTTTGTTCGATAATCTCATTCAAGCCATCAATATCATTGGCTCTATTTTTTACGGCGTGATTTTAGGTATATTTTTGGTTGCTTTTTTCTTCAAAAAAATCGGCAGTAACGCTACTTTTTTCGGAGCTTTGATAGCGCAAGTTTGCGTGATTGCAATTTTTATTTTAGACAAATACGGATTGGTGCAAATTGCCTACCTTTGGCTCAACCTCATCGGCTGCTCGTTGGTCGTTTTTTTCGCTTTCTTGCTACAAATGATTCTGAAAGAAATCCCCAAAGTCGTCGGGACGACCATTGAACGCAATTTTTAATTTTAAAAAAAACGAACCCGACAAGCTGTTGTTTTATCAAAAAAATGACCGATGGGAAGGGAAGAACTTTGAAATCCAGATTTTTTAAAAAATATTTATGCCGTCTGTCCATTCTATTACTGCCGAATTACTTACTTTTGAGCAACTTGAAAATATCACGTCCAACCGCTCAAAATTAACACTTTCGGACGCAAGCCGCCAAAAAATCAAACATTGTAGGACTTTTTTGGAGCAAAAAATTGACCGCTCCGACGCTCTTATTTATGGCATCAATACGGGCTTTGGTTCGCTCTGTGAGGTGCGCATTTCACACGACCAAACGGAGCAACTGCAAGCCAATCTCGTCATGTCGCACGCTTGCGGCTTGGGTGAGGAGGTGCCGCCCGAAGTCGTCCGATTGATGTTGTTGCTCAAAATTCAAAGCCTTGCCTACGGCTACTCGGGCGTGCGCACGGACATCGTAGATTTTCTTATTTTTCTTCACAACGAGGATATTTTGCCTGTCGTCTATCAGCTTGGTTCGCTCGGCGCGTCGGGCGATTTGGCTCCGTTGGCGCACATCAGCTTGGCGATGATGGGCATGGGAGAAGTTTGGTACGGTGGCGAGCGACGAGCGGCTGCTGACGTACTGCGCGAGTTGGGGCGCGCGCCGTTGCGATTTCAGTCCAAAGAGGGTTTGGCGATGCTCAATGGAACGCAATTTTCGGCGGCTTACGGCGTTTGGTGCTTGCTAAAAGCGGCGAGAATGCAGCAGCAAGCCAATCTTACTGCCGCCCTTTCTGCCGACGCTTTTGACTGTCGCCGCGAGCCTTTTGACCCACGCCTGCACGCTATTCGCCCACACTCGGGACAGGTTGCGACCGCCGATTTCTTTTATAATATATTGAAAGACAGCGAGTTGGCTGCGCAAAATAAAACGCACACCCAAGACCCTTATTCGTTTCGTTGCGTGCCGCAGGTGCATGGAGCGAGCCGCGATGCGTTGGAATATTGCAAAAATATTTTTTTGACCGAAATAAATTCTGTCACCGACAATCCGACTATTTTTCCCGATGACGATGTGGTGCTTTCGGGTGGCAATTTTCATGCGCAGCCGTTGGCGTTGGCACTTGATTTTATGGCGTTGGCACTCGCCGAGTTGGGCAGTATCTCGGAGCGGCGGCTCTACCAACTCATCGGTGGCAAGCGCGGGCTGCCGCCTTTTTTGACCGCTTCGGCAGGCTTGCACTCTGGTTTGATGATTGCTCAATACACTGCCGCATCGGTCGTCAGCCAAAACAAACAACTCTGCACGCCTGCGTCTGCGGACTCGATTGTGTCCTGCAACGGACAAGAAGACCACGTCAGTATGGCTGCCAACGCTGCTACGAAAGCGTATCGGATAGTCAAAAACGTGGAGCAACTTTTAGCTATCGAGTGGATGGCGGCGGCGCAGGCTTTGTCGTTTCGGAGTCCGTTGCGGACTGCGCCAGTGCTGGAAAAATTAGTGCGCGAATACCGACTGCACGTTGCGGTCTTGACGGACGACCGTATTTTGAGCGACGACTTTAAGAAAACGGTCGAATTTTGGAAAAATGTTGAGCTTGAATGAGGGTTTATCTTGGTAACTTTATGTCGGCTGGCAGTTTTCGAGGGTTTGTGTTAGGAATGAAGAGAAAATAAGGTACTGAATATTGTGACGCAGAATTTTGGGTCAAAACAAGGCAGATTTGAGGCGCGATGCCGTGCATCGTAACGAAAA
>JAYWGG010000076.1:0-8069 GCA_043778415.1 Saprospiraceae bacterium | reverse complement strand
ATTCCGATTATCCCGAAGAGTTGCCGAAGTTGGTGATGCCGATTTTGGAGCAAAATATGGACATGGTAATCGGCTCGCGCGCGCTCGGAAATTTGGAGCGTGGAGCGATGACAATACCGCAAATCTTCGGCAACTGGCTCGCCACTCGCCTGATTCGATGGATATTTGGCTATCGTTTTACCGATTTGGGTCCATTCAGGGCTATTCGGTACGAAAAGTTAGTTTCTTTGGATATGCAAGACAAAAATTTTGGCTGGACGGTAGAAATGCAAATAAAAGCCGCTAAAATGAAATTCAACTGCGTCGAAATACCTGTTTCTTACCGCCGAAGAGTCGGCGTTTCGAAAATATCAGGCACCGTAAAAGGAACGATTTTGGCGGGACATAAAATTATCTGGACTATTTTAAAAAATATTAACTTTGCAAAAAAGTAAAAATCAACCTTATTAATTAATTTTTCATGCTTCTTGGCTTCATTTTAGAAAATATCGGAAAACTCTATTTCAACGTAGAAAATTTTGTCCCTAACGCAGGACAGCTTTTTTTTGCTAAACTCGTTTTTGTTATTTATTGTCTTTCTTTACTCTTTACGACCAGCTATTGCCTGCTCCAATTTCAATTACTGTACTATTACAAAAAATTTCGCAACAAACACCAGACTACTGACCCCGCAGCACCCAACATGACGGACGAGCAACTGCCTTTTGTTACCGTCCAGTTGCCGATGTACAACGAAATGTACGTCGTAGAGCGGTTGGTGGATTGCATCGCGGAGTTTGATTATCCAAAAAATAAGTTTGAAATTCATATTATTGACGACTCCAACGACGAAACAGTGCAAATTGCGCAGCGAAAAGTCGCCGAATATAGAGCCAAAGGCTTCAACATCGATTACATTCGCCGCCCCAATCGGCATGGCTTCAAGGCAGGTGCTTTGATGGACGCTACGCCGCTCGCCAAAGGTGAGTTTTTAGCCATCTTTGATGCCGACTTTCTGCCCCGCAAAGAGTTTCTTCGCAGCACTGTTCCGTACTTCCAAGACCCAACCGTCGGCGTAGTCCAGACTCGTTGGGAACACATCAACGAGGAATATTCGTTGCTTACCAAACTGCAAACACTGCCGCTCAATGTCCACTTTACGGTCGAGCAGCTCGGGCGCAGTTCTGGCAATTTTCTTCTACAATTCAACGGGACAGCAGGCGTATGGCGCAAAAAAACTATTGACGATGCCGGCGGCTGGCATTCGGATACACTGACCGAAGACCTCGATTTGAGCTATCGCGCCCAACTTTTCGGCTACCACATTGTGTTTCTCGAAAAACTCGGCTCGCCTGCCGAACTTCCCGCCGAGATGAACGCCCTCAAAGCCCAGCAACACCGTTGGATGAAGGGCGGCGCAGAGTCCGCACGCAAACTTTTACCGTCCGTCTGGCGCACTGACCGCCTCACGCTCTGGCAGAAAATCCAAGCTACAGGGCATCTTGTGTCCAGTTCGCTCTTTCTTTTCGTCTTTATTTTGGGCGTTGCGAGCGTCCCCGTCATGCACACGCTCCACTGGATAGGAGTGCCGAAAGGCGTTTTTTCTGGATTTATGATAGGTTTGCTTTCCATGATAATCGTTTATTATGTCGGGAATATCCAAGCGGACATCAGCACGCGGGAAAAAGGTAAACTGTTTTGGACGTTTTTGTGGCGGTTTCCATTGTTTTTGACCATGTCGCTGGGGCTTGGTTTGCACAATGCGCGAGCGGTGCTGCAAGGTTGGAGGGGCAAAAAATCCGAATTCGTCCGCACGCCCAAATTCAACATAATGAAACTCGGCGATGCGATGAAAAAAGGCAATTACATCAAAGCAAAACTCAACTGGCAGACGGTAATGGAAGGCGTTTTGTGCGTTTATTTTTTGCTCGGCGTGGTAGATGGCTTGATTTGGAACAACACCGAATTTCTAACCTTCCACCTCATGTTGGCTATCGGCTACGGCGCAGTGTTCGGCTACACGGTCAAGCACTTGCGACAGGGATAGTGTTTTTTTATCGCACGCGCCGCCCTTTCCACTCATATTTTTGGGAAAAATTAGCGAGCGTACCCACCGAAACAATGTACGCTGTGTGGAGTAAAAACGAAGTAAAAAAACTTTGCAACAAATCGCTGCGATGAAAATATCGAGCCAGAGGCTGCAAAAAAATAAAATCTATTGCGGCTTTTACAAGTATTTGAAATAAAAAAATCGTCCAAAAGTGAGTAAAAAATACAGCCAAAAGCCCGCTTAAAAAAATATTGCAACAGAAAAAAAAGACGATTGCCAAGAGCAAAGTAACTTTTTTTTCGTCGTAACTGCTTGATTTGGAAGCCCATCTGATGCGCTGCTGGAAGAAACTTCGCAGCGTAGGTTTGGCAAACGTAAAAGTCGCCGCTGCCGGATTTTTGAGAAAACCGATTTGGGTCGGAAATTTTTTTGAGATTTTTTGCATCAGCATCATATCGTCGCCCGAGGCGAGGCGGTCAATGCCGCCGAAGCCGCCGACTGCGTAAAAAGCTGCTTTCGAGTAGGCGAGGTTCGCGCCGTTGCACATACTCATAAATTTTCCTTCGACTCCTGCGCCCGCCACGCCCATCATACCCAAAAAATCCAATGACTGGAAACGCTCCAAAGCTGTTTTTTCTTTCCAAAAACAAACTGGTGCTGCCACAAACTGCAATTTTTTTTGTTCAAAAAATGACACTATCAGTGACAGCCAATTTTCGTTCATTGTGCAGTCTGCATCGGTGCAAACTATCCAGTCGCCTTTGGCTTGCGAGATGCCAATTTCTATCGCTTTTTTCTTGAAAGAAGTTATATTTTTGTCGCCTTCGGTCAAAAAATCTTTCAGCGCAAGCAGTCGAAGATTCGGAATGTTGGCAGAGCGGACGACGGCGGCGGTGCTGTCGTTGGAGTGGTCGTCAATGACGATAATCTCAAAAAGATGCGTTGGATAATTTTGCTGAAAGATGGATTTAATACAGCTTTCGATGTTTTCGGCTTCGTTGCGAGCGGCTACAAGGACGCTCACAAAAGTCGTCGGTGCGAAGTCGTTGGGGACTGTCCACTCGGGCAATTTTTTCCAAAAAAAAACATAGCGCAGCATAATTAGCTTATACGCAACGGCTAACGAAATCGAAAAAATAAGATAGACAAAGTAAAAATTCATGGACAAAAAATCTTACATTTCTAATCAAAAAGTTGTTCGTAATCGTTGTGTGGCGGTTTAGAAGCTGTAGATTTTTTTACATCTTCTGCTGTTTTTGTGACATTTTTTTCTACTGGAAGTTCTTCATATTCGACATAATCGCTGCTTTGCGATTTGGGATTGTCTTTAAAAATATTTTCGCCCCGCGTGCCAAAAAAAGGTGTTTGTTGTTCAGCTTGTCCTCCGAATTGCTGTTGGAACTGTTCGCCCATTTTATTTATTTTGCGCATCAAAAGTGCTTTTCCAAACAGATAAGCCGACACGACAGGGAAGCCAATGATGGTAAAAATCGCGCCCAGCAATCCGCCAAGTGGGTTGCGTTGGAACAACTCTACCAGCCAACGCCCGTAATCCACGACCACGCGGTAGTTGATAATCAGAGTGGCGATGAGCAAAAACGGCGAAATGTAGGAAAGCAGGCGAAAGATACCTTGCGCGACGAAAAATAGGGCGACAAAAAACAGTATGGCTACTATCGCACTCCAAATCGTGTTGCGAGAGTTGAACTGAATGAATGGTGGTTGGTTGCCGAGCATTTTGTGATAATTTTATTTCAAAAGTAATATTTTTTTCGGACTTGGAGCGAAAGAAACGTCAAAAATGCAGCGGGTTTCGAGGAATGAGGTTGATTATTCGACCACCACAGCGTAGTGTTGAATGAATTGCATCTCGTAAAGTTGGCGATAGCGACCGTCGGGACGGCTCAGCAGTTCGTCGGGAGTGCCAAACTCTTGCACTGCTCCTTTTTCCAAAACCAATATTTTGTTGGCGTGTTGGATAGTAGAAAGTCGGTGTGCGATGATGATACTGGTGCGTTTGGCGATGAGTTTTTCGATAGCAAACTGAATGACAGACTCTGTTTCGGGGTCAATGGAGGAAGTCGCTTCGTCGAGAATCAAAATATCGGGGTCGAATACGAGTGCGCGGACGAAGGAAATAAGCTGTCGTTGCCCCATCGAAAGGGTCGCGCCGCGCTCCATGACCTGATATTGGTAGCCGTTGGGGAGTTTTTCGATAAATTCGTGCGCACCAATCATCTTGGCGGCGGCGATGACTTGTTCGGCACTGATGTCGGTGTTTCGGAGGGTAATATTTTCTAAAACCGTTCCCGAAAAAAGAAAAACATCTTGCAGGACGATAGCGATGCGGCTGCGCAAACTGTCGAGTGTGAATTGCTGCAAGTCGGTGTCGCCGATGCGAATTTGTCCTTTTTGGATTTCATAAAATCGGTTGAGCAAGCTGATAACAGTCGTTTTGCCGGAGCCTGTGCTGCCGATGATGGCGAGTGTTTTGCCTGATTCTACTTCAAACGTGACGTTATTTAGCACAAAATGCTTGCCGTCGTAGGCGAAACTTACGTCCTCAAAATAAATATTTTCTTTGAGTTGGGCAGCTTTTAGGTGTCCGTTTTTTTCTGTTTGAGTGTCGTCATCGAGCAAATCAAACACGCGCTCGGCGGCGACCATTCCCATTTGTAGCGTGTTGAATTTGTCCGCCAGCAAGCGGATTGGGCGAAACAGCATATTGATATAAAGCGGAAAAGCGACCATCGCGCCGAGCGTCACTTCGCCGTCAATCACGCCGCGCGCGCCGTACCAAACCATCAAACCGAGCGACGTGGCGGACAAAATCTCTACGACTGGATAAAAAACCGAGTACGCAAAAATCGAATCAATATTGGCACCAGTGTATTGGCGATTGATGTGTTTAAACTTTTCCATTTCCTGCGTTTCGGCGTTGAAAATCTGGACTATTTTCATACCACTGATGCGTTCTTGCAAAAACGCGTTCATCACCGCAGTTTGGGTGCGGACGGATTGGAAGGCTTGTTTGATATTTTCTTTAAAAATATAACTGGTCAAAACCAAAAAAGGTACGACTACCAGACAGACCAGCGTAAGTTTCCAACTGCTTACAAACATGAGCGTAAGGACAGCGATGACGGTAAGAATATCCGCCATGATAGTAATAATTCCCTCCGAAAAAATGCTGTTGATGGTCGAAATGTCGTTGATGGTGCGAGTGGTCGAAACGCCGATGGGCGTTTGGTCGAAATAGCGCAGGTTGAGGCTCGTGATGTGGCTGAATACGCGCACGCGGAGGTCGCGGACGATGACTTGCCCCAGCCAGTTGGTGGTGTAAAGAAAAAAATATTGCAGCACCACCTCTATTGACAAAACGCCAAAAAGTAGCAATGCTATCCGCGCCAGCCCCTCGATATCATACTTAAAAACATAGTCGTCCACCATCACTTTTATCAAGTACGGGCGAAGCGTGGAGAGCGGTGCCATGACGACCGCCATCGCCGCCGCCGACAGGAACATAGCCCGATGCGGACGCGCCAGTGCCAAGATGCGACTCAAAAGGTCGCTGTCAAATTTCTTTTTTTTCAAAATCTAAAAAAATATCGTGCTTGAATCGATGTTAAAAATCAAATTGGGACAGGTCAAAAACCCCACTTTTACACCAATACCATCTCAATTTGGCGTTTGGCGAGGTCTGCGCCTGTTATTTTTACCTTTATCGCTGCTCCGATTTTTAGTATTCGTCCCGACTGCTGCCCAACGGCGGAAAGGCGACTTGGGTGCATATCGAATGGCTCGCGCATGGACTGGAACGTGACCATTCCCTCGCAGCGATTTTGTAGGAGTTCGACGAAAACGCCTTTTTCTATCATGCCCGACACTACGCCGTCAAATATTTTTCCCAAGTGATTGCCGATGTATTCGACCTGTTTGTACTTGATGGATTCGCGCTCTGCGTCGGTGGCTTTGCGCTCTTGTTTGGACACCCGTTTGCACTTTTCTTCGAGTTCCGCTTTGTCGGTGCGGAAAATATTTTTGCCCAAGTTTTTTTCTAAAATCCGGTGCGCTATTACGTCAGAATACCTCCGAATAGGCGACGTGAAATGTGTATAATTATCAAATCCCAATCCGTAATGCCCGATGTTGTCGCTGCTGTATTCTGCCTTTGCCATCGTCCGAATTGCCAACGGACCAAGCACTCGCAGGGCTTCGTTTTCGTGGATAGCGTCGGCGAGTTGGTTGTAAGATTCTGCCAATCGGCGCGGATTGTCGGTACTTATCTTGAACCCCAACGCTCTTGCAAAGAGCATCAAATCCTCTACTTTCGCCATGTCGGGAGTGTCGTGGACGCGGTAGATGTTGGGAATTTCGAGTGGGTCTTTTTTGGCAACAAAAGTCGCTACTTCGCGGTTGGCGAGCAGCATAAAATCCTCTATGAGCATATTGGTATCAATGCGCTGTTTGATGTAGGCTTCTATCGGTACGCCGCGCTCGTCGAGTCGAAATTTCACTTCTTCGCTCTCAAAATTAATTGCTCCTGCTTTGAACCGTTGCGCCCGAAGTACTCGCGCCAACCTGTCCATTTCTTGCAGTTCGGTCAGCAAATCGCCTTCTTTTTTATTCAAAATATCCTGTGCTTCTTCATACGAGAATCGACGATTGGAGTGAATAATCGTCTTTCCGAACCAGCGATTTTTTATTGCGTTGCTGTCTTTATCGAAAATAAAAATTGCCGAAAAAGTCAATTTATCCTCGTGCGGACGCAGCGAACACAGCTCGTTGGAGAGTTTTTCGGGCAACATCGGCAGCACTCTATCCACCAAATAGACGGACGTAGAACGCCAGTAGGCTTCCCTATCGAGTGCAGTGCCGGGCAGGACGTAGTGGGTCACGTCGGCGATGTGGATACCGATTTCGATGTCTCCATTTTCTAAATGTTGGATAGAAAGCGCGTCGTCAAAATCTTTCGCATCTTCGGGGTCTATCGTGAAAGTCGTCACGCCGCGCATATCGCGTCGGCGCGCCACTTCGAGGTCAGAGATTTTGGTAGAAATTGCCTCCGACTCTCGGATTACTTCTTCCGGAAATTCCAGATTGAAGCCGTTGTTGATGAGGATAGTTTTCATCTCTATATCGCTGCTACCCACTGCGCCCAGCACCGTCGTTACCTCTCCGATGGGGCTTTTGTTGGCAGTTCCTTGCCATTGAGTTACTTTTACGACCACTTTATCGCCGTCGCGAGCGTCTTTTATGTCCGATAAATCAATATAAATATCGGTCGGCATATTGAGGCGGTCTGGCAGCACCAATCCGTATTTGCGCGAAAGGCGCAGCGTACCGATGAAGTGGTCGGTGGCTCTTTGTAGGATTTCGATAATCTCGCCGTCTGCTTTTTTGCGTCCTCGAGCGATGGTGGCAGACACGCGCACCAAGTCGCCGTGCAGCGCAAAATTGGTGAATTTGGCGGGAACGTAAATATCGTTTTCCAAGCCTTCGCAGACGATGTAAGCGGCACCGCTTTGGGTCATATCTACATAACCTTGATAGCTGTTTTGCTGAAGAAACTCTTTGAAAACGTCCATATTGAGTTTGAATTTTTCGTCGCCGACGTATGTTAGCTGACCAGATTTTTCTAATTTTTCGAGGGCGTGCTTCACGGAATCTTTTCCATTGATAACTCTCAAATCCCGAATCATTTGGGCAGCATTGTAGCGTTTTTTTGGGTGTTGCTGCATCATCTTCAGGATTTCCTGCTGCAACTGGTTGGCTGGAAATTTGGAGTCTGGCGACTTTCGTGGAGTTCTTTTATTAAAAATTTTTTTCATTTTTTTGTTAAAAAAATACAGTTGGGTAGAAAAAACTAATTAGTAACTGATGTTACGCAGAAAATCTTTTTTCTAAAATTTCAGACAACATTTTATTTAAAGTCACTGTATTTTCAGACGTGCCTTGTAGAAATTCAAGTTTTTGCAAAAATATTGTCTGGCGAAGCGAAAACTGTTTGAAGTCTGGCGGAGCCGACGAGTATTTTTCG
>JAYWGG010000075.1:0-2787 GCA_043778415.1 Saprospiraceae bacterium | reverse complement strand
TAAAATAAACTACTCATTTTTTCTGCTCAATTACAAACAATCACTGCGTTATTTTTTCGTTACGATGCACGGCATCGCGCCTCAAATCTGCCTTGTTTTGACCCAAAATTCTGCGGCACAATATTCAGTACCTTATTTTCTCTTCATTCCTTAAATGTTGAAGTTTTACTTTTTTTGAAAAATAATTGCAAAAAAACTTGACAAGTTAAAAATAAAAATGTAGCTTTGTATAAAGTTTATAAACTCGACTTACGAATCTTTACAATGCTTTGACCCAAAACTGCTTTTTGTTATTTATTTTTTTAATTATTAAATTTTTAAAATCATGCAATCAGTTATTTCAAAAACCACTTTTAATCACCCCAAACGTACTGCACCCAATAATATTTGGAGGGGGGGCAATTTTTCAAAACAAAATTTGGACATTAATTCTACTCGCTATGCTTCAAACTGCTTTTTTTAGTGGGCGAGTGTGGGGGCAAGGTACAAGTTTTCCTTTTACCGCAACGTTCATTACATTACAACCCTCAACGGTTATACCAGAGTGTACGGAATATGAAATTCAGGTACAGATAACACCAAATTCTGATGACTTGCCAGATATGTTAGTTGCTGTCGTAGTAAGTCAACGTATCTTGGTAAATAATTTAAACTACATTAAAGTTGGCTCTAATGCTTGCGGAAATGCCAATAGGACTATTTTTGACGGTCTGAATTACGGTATAAAAGCTATAAGGAGTAGTGTCATTGTTGGTAACTCCGGCTTTAAAAATATTAGAAATTTTGACCCTGCTCCATTTACCAACGTACAAACTGCACAAAATCCATACAGAACGTTTCAGCATCATAAGATAGTACACTTCTAAAAGCCAAGCCTATTGATAGTCTTCCGAAACTATCAATAGGCTCGCTTTTGTGTGTCCTCATTATTTGTAATAAAAAAAAATCATTTACCATGAAAAAAATACTAAACCTGTTACTAATAGGAACATTCTTTATTGAGTTGTCCTGTACCTATGCCCAAAAAGAAGATTATAAATGGCTTTTGGGCTATGAAAGCAATTTTATTGATAGTACTTTTGGTGGTGCTGTAATTAACTTTAACGGTAAGATAGCAAAAGTCAATTATGAATACAGAAAAACGGATTTTTACAAAACTAATGCAGCAATATCGGATTCGGTAGGTAATCTCTTATTTTATACCAATGGTTGTTATATTGCCGATAAGACGCACGAACCCATGCAAAACGGAACAGGTTTGAGTTTGGGTAATCTTTATAACAATCAATGCACGGGAAGCGGACTCGGTGTTGTCCTCGCACAGGGTGCTGTTGTCCTAAACGCACCCGATAGCAGCAATATCTATTATTTGATACATCAGCGAATTGTTCATGCTCCTGTAGGTTATGTATATTTGGACTCTATTTTTTATACCAAAATAGACATGAACAAAAATAACGGGCTGGGTGCAGTAGTCGAAAAAAATGTAGCTATTCCGATTCCGGATACTATTTTTGGAGGACTTACCGCAGTACGCCACAGCGATGGAAAAAGCTGGTGGATCATGTCAGCTACTCGCAATTTGAATCGCTACTGGAGTATTTTAGTCAATAGTACAGGAGTGAGTGTCGTCAGTTCACAAGAAATAGGAACAGCTACCCAAATAAACGGGGCTGGTTCGGGACAGTCAAACTACTCGCCCGATGGCACAAAATACGCTATCTACAATTATAAAAACCAAGTTTTACTTTTTGATATGGATAGAGATATAGGGCAGTTGAGTAATTTTCGACAGCTTACCATTGACACACCTGCGGTGGGTGGTTGCATTTTTTCTCCCAACTCGAGGTTTCTTTATATCACTGCCAACTGGTATATCTATCAATTCGATACATGGGCGACCGACGTACAAGCCTCCAAACAGGTCGTTGCGAAATATGACGGCTACAAAGAAAGTAATTATTTTGTAGCTAATTTTTGGTTAGCACAGTTGGGTCCTGACTGTAAAATATACATCTGTAGCACCAGCAGCGTAAGACATCTTCACGTCATCAATCACCCAGACCGAGCTGGTTTGGCTTGCGACGTGCAGCAACACAGTTTCGCACTTCCGACATGGAATTCGGCATCTCTGCCTAACTTCCCCAATTATCGGCTCGGCACTACGCCCACCTATCCTTGCGACAGCATGATAACTGCTACTACCATTCCGTGGATAGCTGGAAATAACTATGTCCTCAATCTTTATCCCAACCCCACCACCGACCTCCTACACATAGCGTACCATACAGAAAACACGACTGCCCTCACCGTCGCCATCAGCGACTACACCGGCAAAAAAATCCAAACCCTCTCGCTCGACTCCGCCAGCGGCAGCCTCGACATCAATACCTCCGCCCTGCCCAACGGCTTGTACCTCTGCACCCTCTACGACTCCGCCACTCACCGACAGCAATCCGTAAAGTTTGTAGTGATGAGATGAGAGAAAAGCGTGTGAGGTTGAAAAGCTCAACCTCACACGCCCAACTCTGCGCGCACCGCACGAACCACTTCGAGCGTCGAAGTCGCAAGATTAGCAATTTTTTCGTCGTCCCAATTTGGGAACTGCGCCAAAATATTACCAATTACTTGGCGTTCTTTTTGGCTCGCACCTTTCTCGACGCCTTTCTCGATGCCTTTCTCAATGCCTTTTCTCGGCTTCTTGTATCAAATTATCATAAGAACTCATATTGGTAGTTTTTTTTACAGTTTGAATAATTTTATGCACATCAGAAAGGCTAAATTCGT
>JAYWGG010000074.1:0-34976 GCA_043778415.1 Saprospiraceae bacterium | reverse complement strand
TTTGCTACGAAGCATTTTTTTGATAAACCAATCAAAACGTACCAGTTTTCTCGGCTCTGTTGTATTTACCATGTCAAAAAATAGTTTGTTTTTTTAATAAACTATACAAAGATACACCTTTTTTTCTGCTTTTTTTTTTTGAACACTCTGGCATTGCTAAATCTAAACACTTGGCTGACCTTACCGACACCCTCGAAGGGGCGGGAAGGGCAAAGGGAAGATGTACTAAAAAACCTTTTATTTCTTTTTAATTCCAGAAAATTCTTTGTCAATTTTTTCTTCCAGTATCAAACGTTCATATTCCTCGAACAAAAACGCTATCCGTTTGGCATCGTTTGTATAGACTGCTTTTCCGTAACAAGCATCTACCGCTTTATCAAGTGCTTTGTGCGTATCAACTAAATCTTTTCGCATATAAAAAGTAATTGGGTCGTATAAATCCGCATATATACTTCCGCTTTTTAAATACTTATCTCTAATTTTCATTAACTCCTCTGCACACAATATGACCTGTTTTTTTTGTAAATCACTATAATCTTTCGGAAATGGGTAGTTATTATAAACTATTTGGTTTGAATAATTGTAATCACTTTTCAACCTTCCACAAGTATATTTTATCCAAGCCATGTGCATAGACGATGCAATTATACCAAACTCAAATAAAGTAGCATTTGGCACAAAAGCACACCTATCATTAACTATAATATCAGCACCCATGAAACCAATAGGTATAAAAATTCTGCGTTCAGAAGATACACGTGGAATGAGTAAAAAGTTTGAATTTGAATATCTTATCTCTCCAAATAAATGTGGTTTTTCTGCTAACTTGTTAGTTGCAGGTCTATTGCTTAGTAATCTATGCGCCTTAACTTTTTCTATCCGTTCCATTATCGGTTTAATTAACTTTATTTCTGCGGGATTTGCACCTACAAGCCATAAACAATAGCGATGCCAGCCATTAATAAACTCCTCTGAACCTATAAATTTTTTAATGTATTTGCTTGCATTAGGGTACTTTTTTATAATATCATTTTTCTCATCTTCATTCAATATTAAATGACCACCATCATTTGCCATATTCCCAAAAACCATTTCTGAAACATTACACAATGGTTTTGTTTTTTTTGTAACAACAACATTTGAGCCTTCAATCAAATAAGGACTTATATTTTTTACTTTTAGCTCCGCAGGTTCTCCGCCAATATTTTCATATTCATATACGTATTTTTCGTTTGTGTCAAAGTTTGCAAACCCAATAATCACGCAATGCACGGCTGCTACACCGTCCGCATCGTTGTTCCAACGGAACGTTTGATGTGCAAAATGAATTTTCATTTTATACCGCTCAAACATTTCTTTCCACAATATACCTACTTGTTCGCCTTGCGCTATCGAATTGGTAGAAACAAAAGCCGCTTTTATGGTTGTTCCCTTTATGTATTGCGCTGCTCGGATATACCAACACGTCACATAATCCAATACGCCAGCACCTTGCAAGTCTTTAAACACCAAATCCATGTCCTCTTTTTGCTCCGCAGACTGCAATTGTTTTCCTAAAAATGGTGGATTTCCTAACACAAAATCTGCTTTTTTAGAAAACTTTTTAGTCCAATCTATGCGCAAAGCATTGCCTATTTCTATTTTTGCGGCTTCTTTTAGAGGTATCGTAGGAATGTTGATGTTGCAACTTTCAAAAAGTTTCATGTTGCATTTGTGTTCCATAAGCCAAAGCGCAACTTTTGCGATATATGCCGAAAAATCATCGTATTCTATACCGTAAAAACTATCCAAATGCACCGATGCCGTTAGGTATGCCGCTTCTTTACTAAAATTCAACTGCTTCAATATCTCAATATCCAACATTCGCAACTCTCGGTAAGCAATAATCAAAAAATTGCCACAGCCACACGCAGGGTCTAAAAAGCGAAGTTCAGATATTTTTGCGCGCAATTTTTCTAATTTCTTCTTATCTCCTTTTGCAGCTAAAAGTTCTTTTTTTAAGTCGTTGAGAAACAAAGGTTCAATGATTTTCATAATATTTACCTCCGACGTGTAATGCGCTCCAAGACTACCACGTATTGTTTTGCTGGTGTCGTCTAAAACGGTTTGAAACAAAGAACCAAAAATAACAGGCTGTATTTGCGTCCAATCAAAATCACAACAATAAACCAATTCTTTAAGAACTGCCGACGAAAAAATAGGTAGTTTGCCTATTTTTTTTTGAAACAAAGTACCATTTACGTAAGGAAATTTAGCAATACTTGGGAGCATTTTGTTTGTTCTTTTATCCAAAGGCGAATCAAGTACTTCAAATAAATCATTCAATATTTTAGCCAAATTTTTAGCCGAAGGTTCAACTTCTAATCGTATCAATCGGGTAAATTGTTGAAACTCAAAAATGCCTGTATCTTCCGCAAAAAGACAAAATAAAAGGCGTATCATAAACAAACGCAAATCCTCTTTATCTTCAAAATCGCTTTTTACGTGGTCAAATAATGCTGCTAACTTTTTAGCTGCTTTCTTATTTACTTCTTCTTCTTCCGTTTCTAATTGTTTTGCAAAACCAAGTAAAAACCTAAATGCTGCAATCTCATTGTGCAAGTTTTTCAACTCAATGATAGTCGTTTTTTTGTGCTGCAAGTCATATATCTTAAATTTTTGAAAGTTACAAATAATAATATGCTTTGGCTTTTCTTCTTCTTTTTTGAGCGACTTTACATAATCCATTGCTTGCACCAATGCCTTTTCAAAATCTGCAGGACTACTTTTGTGCGCTGACTTGTGTTCTATCAAAAGTTTCCCTTTCCAAAACATATCTATAAAGCCAGACCCATTTGTAGAGTTTCGTTTGGTAGGCATCTCAAAACGTGCTACTTTATACCTATCAATATCAAAAATTGTAAAAAACTCATTCCAAAATGTTTGCGCTTCCGCGCGTTCATTTTGACTTATTGAGTGCCGCAATTTGAATTTTTCAGCACGTTTTTTCAGTTCATTGTCTGTCAATACCGATTCTAATACTACTTTACTTGCCATATTGAGTTAATCTTTAGTTCAATTCAAAATATACGAAAAAATAATAAATTGGTTGCTTTTATGACAGCACATTATTTTATATTTTACAATTTTTGGCACTTATTTTGAACTTACAAGCGTATTATTCACAAAATTGACTTTTAGGTCGATTACAAGTTACCAATACCCCGACGGTGTCATTAACTCCTTCCCATTTTTATCAGCAATCAATATTTTTCAGATCGAAAAAAAAATTATACATTGCGTTTAATTTCTATAAAAAATGAAAAACTACTTTTGCTACCTGTTGCTGTTTGCGCACTCGTTTGCTTGGGCGCAATCGCCAGTGAGCGATGATTTTTTGATGGGCAAATTTGAGCCTTCGCAGCAGCCCAATTTTGTGCGCATCGCTCGCAAATGGCTCGCCAACGAGAAAATAGGGGAGCAATTATTTTTTCAGAAAGAAGCCTACGCCGCTTTTGAGCGAATGGCGGACGCGGCAGAAAAAGACGGCGTAAAGCTCCGAATCCTTTCTGCTACCCGAAATTTTGCGCAGCAAAAAAGTATTTGGGAAAAAAAATGGGCGAAATTGGCAAAAAAAATCCCCAACGCCGCTCAGCGCGCCTCCAAAATCTTGGAGTACAGTGCCATGCCCGGCGCATCGCGACACCACTGGGGGACGGATTTGGACCTGAATAGTTTGGACAACAACAGCTTCCTTGACGGAGATGGCGCAAAAACGCATCGCTGGCTCGTCGCCCACGCTGCCGATTTTGGATTTTTTCAGCCTTACACAGAGCGGAGCGCGCGCCGCCCATACGGCTACAACGAAGAAAAATGGCATTGGTCGTATGCGCCGATTTCAGATTTTTTGACCCAAAGCTGCCGCCAGCAATTACACAACCAAATGCTGGACGGGTTCAGTGGGGCAGCCACCGCCGCCGAACTGCAAATCATCGAAAAATATGTGCTGGTGGAACATTAGCGAGAATTGCAAGTTACCGACACCTCAAAGGTGTCGGTAACTTCGGCTCAAAGTCATCAAAAACTATTCAGTAGCAAATATCGGTCAAAAATAAGCCTTGCGGCGGCACAGAAAGTGGTTTTTTGAGCGAAGTCTGTGTATCCAAAGCGTTCTGGACTTCTGAAAGTTGGATTTTTTGAGTGCCTACGTTGATACACATTCCTACGATGAGGCGTATCATGCCACGCAAAAAACGGTCGGAACTGACGTGGTAAGTTAGATTTTGCTGCGCTTCATCGAAAATCCACTCCGAGCGCGTCAGGCAACAAATGTTCGTTTTTACGCTGGTACCCGTCTTGCAAAAAGTCGAAAAATCGCTGTACTGCATCAGCAACTGAGCGGCAGCCTGCATTTTGGGAACTTCTAAAAGCGATGCGTAGGGATAAAAGAAGGCGGTTTCGGAGCGAAAAGGATTTTTCTGAAAGCCAATATGGTACTCGTAGCTGCGGCTGATAGCCGAAAAACGAGCGTGCATTTCGTCACTGACTTCAAATATTCGCTGAACGAAAATATCTTTGCCGAGTATTTTATTCAATTTTGACAAAATATTATTCGGTATTGCGTGTTCAAAATCAAAATGTGCAAAATACTGTTTGGCATGAACGCCCGTATCGGTGCGTCCGCAGCCGATAATATCAATTTTTTTTTGTAAAACGGTGGAAAATGCAGCTTCCAAACTGCCCTGCACAGACGGATAGCGAGCTTCTTGCGGCTGTCGTTGCCAACCAAAAAACCGAGTTCCGTTGTAGGAAAGTTCTATAAAATAACGAGGCATCAAGTTAGGCGGCAGCTTGAAACTTCGCCAGCGCAACCTCATTGAGCTGCTGTTCGCAATATGCCAAGTCAATCTCAAAATTTTTCAAAACGTCTTTTTGAGAAGGAATGTCAAACATTGCGTCGTTCATAATGGTTTCGCAAAGCGAGCGCAGCCCGCGCGCGCCGAGATTGTACGTCAAGGCTTTCTGCGAAATATAAGCGATTGCTTCGTCCGTAAAACTCAATTTTACGCCTTCGATGTCGAACAGTTTTTGGTACTGCTTTACCAAAGCATTGCGTGGCTCGGTCAAAATACGGCTCAACGCGCTCACGTCGAGTGGCTCAAGATAAGTCAGCACCGGCATACGACCGATGAGTTCGGGAATCAATCCGAAGGCTTTGATATCCTGATGATTGATGTATTTGAGTAAATTGTCCTTGTCCACCCGATTTTTAGTTTCGTGATTGAAACCAATTACTTGGGTGTTCACACGTCGAGCGATGATTTTTTCGATGCCGTCGAAAGCTCCGCCGCAAATGAAAAGAATATTTTCGGTATTGATTTTTACCATTTTTTGCTCGGGGTGTTTTCTGCCTCCGTTGGGCGGCACGCTGACCTCCGAGCCTTCGAGCATTTTCAGCAATCCTTGCTGCACGCCTTCGCCCGACACGTCGCGCGTGATGGACGGATTGTCGGACTTGCGTGCGATTTTATCTATTTCGTCAATATAAACGATGCCACGCTCGGCGGCTTCTACGTTGAAGTCACAGACTTGGAGCAGGCGACTGAGGATACTTTCCACGTCTTCGCCCACATAGCCAGCCTCCGTAAAAACGGTAGCATCTACAATCGCAAACGGTACATTCAAGAATTTGGCAATGGTTTTCGCCATCAAAGTTTTGCCAGTTCCCGTTCTACCGACAAATAAGATATTGGATTTTTCTATTTCTACGTCGTCGTTGGTCTTTTTTTGCAGCAGTCGTTTGAAGTGGTTGTAAACGGCGACCGAAAGCACTTTCTTGGCTGCGTCCTGCCCAATAACGTACTCGTCCAACTTGGTTTTCAGCAGTTGAGGCGTTAGTCCGGGCGGAAAATGAAAGGAAGTAGGAGAGGAAGCCTTTTTGGTGCGTCCTTTGTCGCCGTTGTTCAGCTCTTGCTCCACGATTTGTTGGGCTTGCTCGATACAAACCTCGCAGATGTGTCCGCTCACGCCAGCCACCAAAATGAGTGCTTCTTCCTTGCCTTTGCCGCAAAAAGAGCAGTTATAGTCTTGTCTTCCTTTTTTCATTCCTAATTTTCTTAAACCAAAAAAAATTATACTTTTTTCGGATTTTTGCGAGATAAAACTTCATCTACCAAGCCGTATTCTTTAGCTTCTGATGCAGTCATCCAGTTGTCGCGCTCACAGTCAGCGAATACTTTGTCGTAGCCTTGTCCTGTGTGTTCGCTCAAAATATCGTACAGTTGCTTTTGCATTTGCTTGATGAGTTTGTACGAAATTTCCATATCCGTCACCTGCCCTTGCATTCCGCCGAGCGGCTGGTGTATCATTACGCGGCTGTGGTGAAGGCAAGTTCGCTTACCTTTCGTGCCGGCTGCCAACAAAACTGCTCCCATCGAAGCCGCCATTCCGGTACAAATCGTAGCGATGTCGGGCGTGATGTACTGCATAGTGTCGTAGATGCCAAGCCCGTCTATGACGGAGCCGCCGGGACTATTGACGAACATTTGCACGTCGCGCTTGGGGTCGGCACTCTCTAAAAACAGAAGTTGCGCCATGATAACGTTTGCGACGTAGTCATTGACGGGAACACCCATAAAAATAATTCTGTCCATCATCAAGCGCGAGAAAACGTCCATTCCCACTACATTGAGTTGGCGTTCTTCGATAACAGTTGGTGTGAAATCGCTGATGTTGGGTCTGGCGATGCTGCCCGCTTTTTCCATGTAGTGCTCGAGGTGCATGGAACTCATGCCGAGATGCTTGGTAGCGTATTTTTTAAATTCGTCTTTGTGAAACATTTGAATTTTTATTTTTTTTGTAAAAAACTTTGGGAAATAACCGTCCCAAAATCAAAGTAGAAAACGTCGCAGTCGGTAGAAAAGTTTTGATAAGGAATGAAGAAAAAACGAAGTACTCAATTTTTTCCAATCAATTCAAACAATAACAAGACATTTTTGAGGCGCAACGCAGGGCGTTGTAACAAAAAAATAACGCAGTGATTGGTTGTAATTGAACAGAAAAAATGAGTAGTTTATTTTAGACGCGTTCCTAAACGACGTGCGCACGAAAATACTTTCCCAATTCTTATTCCATTTCGGCTTTTGACTTACCCATTACTTGCTCAAAGATTACTTTGAAGTCGCCTTCTGCTATTGGTTGCTCGAGCAAAAGAATATTTTTCTTCATTGCATTAAAAATTTGCTCGGTCTGCATTTGTTTGAAAAGTTCATTGACTGCTTTTTCGTTTTTCATCATATTGTCTGCAAATTTAACCAGCATTTCGCGAGAAAATTGTCCTGCATTGCCGCCGAGCATACTCAATATTTGGTCTTCAAAACCATTCCGAAGGTCGTCCTCTGTGACTTTTACTTGGTAGTTTTGGGCGATTTTATTGCTGACTATATTCCAACGCAAGTCTTTCTCGAAGAGCGGATAATCTTCTTCTACCTTGTCCATAGGAATTTTCTGCGAAATATGCAGCCATTTTTTGAGCGTTTTGGCGGGCAGCTCAAAGTTGTGGATTTCCAACATTTTATCTTGCAAATCTCTGTAAAGCAACGCGTCTGCTTGGGACGAAAAATAACGAGAGATATTATTGCGGATAAAGTTTTCTGCTTCCAATTCGCTGCTCACGACTCCTTCGCCAAAATATTTGTCATAAAACTCTTGATTGAGTTCGGCTGCGCCTGCTCGCGTCACGTCGGCGATAGTAGCTTCAAAGTAATTGCCGATTTCTGTCGGGTCATTTTTATCCGCGTTCAGCAGGTATTGACGCACTTTGTCGGGCGCAAAACCTTTTTCGACTTCAAAAATATTAAAACGCACGAGGTCGCCTTTTTTCTTGCCCAATACTTCGGCTCTGAATTCTTCGGTCACAAACTCCACAGAAACTGTAAAGGTAGTTTTCCAGCCATTGGGCTTCAATGCGCCGCCTTCGCCGTCCAATTCTTTTGCTTCCAATTGGAGGACATCTTTTTCCTCAATATCCGTATCCACGCTCACTTGCTCTGCGACTCGCTGACGAGCTTTGAGCAACTCCTCTGCTACCACACTGTCGTCGGGGCGCACTACGAAGTAAGGCATTTCGGTATTTCCGTCCAAGCCTTGCAGGTCGAATTTAGGGGACAAAGCGACCTCAAATTTGAACACAAAATCTTGTAAATTATTGACGCTGTAAGAATTTTTTGGTGTTTCGTCCGAAAGCATCGGCTGCCCGATGATGTCAAGCGTTTCCTTGTTGAGGTATTCATCGAACTCTTTATTGACGGTGTCGTCAATCATTTTGGCTAAAATTTCCTGTCCGTACATTCGTTTTACCACGTCGGCGGGTACTTTACCGATGCGATAGCCTTTGATAGATGCTTTGTTTTGGACGCGCGCGAGTTCGCTTTTAAACTGTTTTTCGTACTCTTCTTTTGGGACGGTGAGCGTCAGGACGACGTTCACGCTGTCAATATTTTCTCTGACAATTTGTGGCATAAAATAGAAAGTCAATTAAACGGATAAGAAAAAAGTCGTAAGTCGGCTTTCAGGCGGCAGAATTTTAGAGCAATTCTTTGGCGATGAAGATTCGACTTACGACTAAAAAAATGTGCGGGTGGAGGGACTCGAACCCCCATGCCTCTCGGCGTCAGATCCTAAGTCTGATACGTCTACCAGTTTCGCCACACCCGCGATTTGTGACACTTCAAAACTATATTAATTTTAAAGCGACGCAAAGGTATTGCTTTTTTTTATATTTTCCAAATAGGAATGAAGAAAAAAAATTGTTTCTCTCAAAAAACAAAAAACCCCCTCCCGCCTTGCAGCAGGAGAGGATTTGCTTTCATCTATATACCCCTGAAAACGTTACCGAATTGAAAAATATGGGGTTATTCTAAAATTACCATTTTTTTAGTGGCGGTCGCACTGTTTGTTTCCAAACGGTAGTAAGCCACGCCCGATGCTTTCAAGTCTTCACGGCTGATACTGACTTCGTTGTATCCTTTTACGCCGTCTATTTGCATCAAATTCAAAACGCGACCCGAAATATCAAATATCGTCAATGTAGCTGCAGCCGAACTCGGTAGCGTAAAGCCAATAGTAGTAGCTTTACTTACTGGATTCGGTTGATTCTGGTACAACTCAAACTTCGCTGCGGTGCTTGTAGCCTTCCCGTTGAATTGAAGGGCAACGTCCATTTTTTGGTCGTTCTTGTCGTAGGCTTCTGCTGCGAGCTGTGATGAGCTGACGCTCAATATTTTGCTCAACTGCGTGTCAGATTTTGCTTTGAAAGATACTTTGAATGTTGCTGCATCTTTTTCCAAATTAGCTGCGTTGCCATTCCAACTGGTCGTGATTGTTCCCTCGTTGAGGTTCAAAAGTCCAAAATTGGAGATGTTCAAATCTTTGATTTCATCGCTCTTTGCGTCAATGAACTGGACGGTATTTTTATCAAAATTCAACGTGAACTGATAGCCTTGAATTTTTGCCAAATCCTCTGCATGGAAAGCTACTTCGTAAGTATTTCCAGCTTTCAGGTCTTGGTCTTTGACATTGAAAACCAAAGTTTCGCCACTGTGTTCTTCCGTACTTCCACCTATCAAGCTGTTTGCTTGTGCATCTCCATTGACATCGCCTACTTTTATGGCTACGAAATCTACATTTGGCATACTGCCCGAGAGTGGATTCATAGCGCAAATTTCAGGGAACGAATCGGCAAACGGATTGCTTGGGTCAGAGAAAACATATTTTTTCTCCACAAAACGCCAAGAAGTGTTGTTGTTGAAGTTCGGGATTCGCTGCAAGATGAGCTGGCGCAAATCAACAATATCAAGTGTAGTGATTCTTCCAGATTTATTCACGTCCGCTGCAATCATCTTGTAAGGAGAATTTAACAACTCACTGCCCAAGATGTGGCGGTTGATTTTTACTATGTCGAAAGTAGAAACGCCGTTGAGCGGGTCTAAATTTTTCTGCGGCACTACACTTACGTTGCCTCCTGATGGCAAACTGCCGAACTGGAAAGCACCCGTAGCACCCGTAAGAACAGGAATGACCGTCGCACCTGTTAGATTCACATTAACTTTTTCAACACTTGTTCCAACTTCTGTTTTGATAGCTCCTGCAATGGAAGCTGTACCGCCCGATGGCGGACAATTTGCGCCCATGTTGTTCTGGACTACAATATAAGTCGTGCAATAATCCCAATTTCCGAAGGCGTCGCCTACCCACATATCCACTTGGACAGGTGCTGATAGGTCGGCGCAATTAAATACGAGTGATGTTTCAGTAGGAACGGCGGTAGCATTAGGTCCTTGCGTTCTGCCAATACGAAACTGAAGCGCGGACGAAGGAGTACAATTATCATAACTTCCTGCATTGAAGTTAGCGGCTGGCACACTGACTGTACCTACCGTAGGCATCAAATCAACAGAAAGACCATTTATACAAATAGGTGTTGGTTTTTTCTTTTCTCTTACAGTCACAGAGAGCGTGCGTGTGGTGACGTTTCCACAGCCGTCTTCTGCACGGTATGTTGCGATATAAAATCCAGATGGGACGTTGGAGTAAGGTCCGTAACCTGAACCCGACACGCCCGCAGGGAAGTTGATAGACACCGTCGGTACAATATTTGGATTACAATCTGTAGCCGTGGCTGCTGGTAGATTCACGACTGCTGTGCAGCCAGTTCCGTTGGTAATATCCGAAAAGAAACTACTTGGGAAATTAGTAAATACTGGTGGAGTGTTGTCGAACACTCTAATTTCTTGTGTATATTCAAAGTATCCTGCGTTTGTCGGAGAGTTCGGCACATACTGGCACCAATCAATCACTCTCCATTTGCGAAGTACTTTCAAGCAGCTTGGGCTATTTCCTGCGCCGCCATTCGAGCCTGTGAGGAAAACAAGGTCTTCGTTGTTTATCATTATTTGCGCACTGCACTTTCCAAAAGTATTAATTACTGGTCGAGTAGATGAATCTGGGTAAGTGCAGTTGGTAATACCAAAGTTGGAGGGCCAAGTGATGTTGCTTACACTGAACGGTGACGGATCTACAATATTGATTCTTTGCGTGCAAGTCAATGCGTTTCCACCCAAATCTACAATTCTAAAATTGCGATTGATGAAGCCGAATCCGCAACTCGTTATTGAGCTGTCTGCTGTTGTAGAAAACATCAGATTGCAATTATCGCGTCCCAATCCGTCAATGATTTGCGTGCCGCCATTATTAGTGATAGAACGAACTCCTTGAGCATTGATGTAGAATGTATCGCGTTTGTAAGGCGGTGCCAATACAATTTTTCCAAATTTATTCAAATCCGAACGGTCTGCATTGCAATTTACAGTCAAGTTGTTAGGGCAAGAAAGCGTTGGCGGAATTTTATCTTCCACCAAAACTTCTACCATACAGCTGTTGAAGTTGCCTGCTTTGTCGCGCACCAGCATCTCCACCATCACTGGTTGGAACGCAATATCTGCACACTGGAAAGATACAAAGTCACCATACGCAGTTGTGCCTTGCACTGGACTTCCCAAACGACGGATTTTGAATTCCTTGATAGCACAGTTATCGCGGCTTCCTGCGTCAAAACTTACCGCATCGACAGTAGCGATGCCGTCCACGCTCAACGACACTTTGGTCGTCTGGCGGCAGACTGGCGTTGGAGCTACGTTGTCGCGAACCGTTACCTGCCAAGTACAAGTGGACGAATTGCCGCACTGGTCTGTAACGGTGAATGTAACGGTTGCCGTAGTATCAACCGGAACGTCTGCCAAAATATCTCCGAATACGATGCGCCCGACATTCGTTGTGAGCGTAGTTGTCCATGCGTTGGAGCAAGCATCTGTAATCGCTGGTTTCGGCGGTGTAAGATTTACTTTACAGCCGCTTGTGAGCTGTATTAGTGGGTCTGTTTGATTGACCGTAACGCTTACTGGACAAGTTAAGCGTGGCGGAGTGAGGTCACGAATCTCTATGAACTGAATGGTATCTTTGTAGGTTGCCGAACACCAGTTGAATACTTTCCAGTTGCGAATAATTTTTCGAGTATTTCCACAAAGTGCTACGGACTGATCGCTGTATGTTGCTTGCAGCATACAGAGTGTAGAAATAGAATTCGGCGTAGCTGCACCTTCCACGTAAATGGATATGCCGCCTGCAGTCGGCGCGCCTGATACGGCTGGCTTTGGGTTTCCATTGGCATCTGCTGTGAATGGAGTGCCACACTCTAAAAAGTAAGTATTAGGGAAAACTATGCCTGCCGCAGGAAAATTAGGATTTACCCGCGTGAAGAAAAACCGTTGCGTACAAGAGTCTTTCATCGGTCCAGCTGAGCTGTTGTTATCGACCACCACCCATTTTCTCTCTACTATGCGGATAAAATTCGGGTAAGTGGCATCTCCGCAAGGAACATTAATAAGTTTGTCGGTTGCTGTGAGTACCGTATTGAGGTTGCAAGAAACAATCGTCGGGCGGTACTGCGTAGTTGGAGGAGTTGATTCGTAACAATTCAATGTCACGTCTGCACAAGTTCCCGGCGTAATTTTAGGTGGAAACTTATATTCCACATTGATAAAACTCCAACAGGATTGACCGGTAGTTCTATTCATTACTTTTCCTTTCAGCGTCTGTCCGATGTACGCACTTGTAATCTGTGGTGATGTAGGAATAGTAACGTCGTTCAAAGTTTGGACAAAAATGGTATCATTTCCGTCGCAACTGGAACTGGATAAAATAGCTGCTGGGGTCATTACTCCGCTACAAAACGGAGCGTCCGCCAATGAAAAATTCACCTCGTGACAGGACATAGCGCACTGTGCAAACGAAGTGTTGTTAGGAATGAAAGCGATTGCAAAGGCAACAGCGAGTGAATACAGCAAGGTTCGGAGCGGTTTTCGCCCTTGGGCTGTGGTGGGTACATTTTTAGATGTTAGCATAACGTAAAGTTTTAGAAAAAGAAAAAATTTACTTGACACAATTTTAAGAAAGCATCTTAAAACTATTCAGGGTATGTAAAAAATCATTTTATTGAAAAAAGCATATAAAATTCAAAACTTCTCAATGTCATGTGACACCAAAAAATTGATTGTAAGAATGCTGAAACAGCCAAACTGAAAGTAACCTGCGTTAAGGTTGTTCTTGAAATTTTGCTGACGGTACTTTATACACGAAGTACGCCGAAGCAGAAGGTGGTAATTTATGACAAGGTTTGTGGGTATAAAAAATGCAGCCCGAATTTCTCGTGAAAAACGACGACAAGTATGTATTATTTTTATAATACAAAATCATTGCCAAATATTTCGGACACCTAAAAATACCACTTAAACGGTAGAAAAAAACTTGTCACGTTTTTTCGTATATTTGATATTAGATATATGAAAAAATTAAGGTGAGAACAAGAATTTATATAAGTAAATAAAAAATATATATTGTAAAATTTAGTCACGAAAATTGTAAATAAAAATGTTTTATTTTCAGTTTTTTTGATTATTTTTATTTATCTCCATTATTTTTATCTTAAAACACAGCACCGCGTCGGCGGCGATAGCGATTCCTTTCTCGGCTATTGCGCGCGGACCATACGCCATTTTGGACGGTACCAGCAGCCACCCCTCGCTACCTTTGTTAAAGTATCGCAAGCCTTCTTCCCAGCCTTCGATGACCTTTCCTTTCCCCAACTCGAAGCGATAAGGCGTATTTTTTTTGAGCGAACTATCAAAAAGTTGGTCGTCTGCCAAAAAACCTTCATAATGTACTTCCAGCTCGTCGCCAGCTCGAGCGTTTTCGCCCTTTCCTTCTTTCGTCACCACATAGCTCAAGCCAGAATCCAAGCGTTTAGTTTTTATTTTGTGGTTGTTGGCAAAATTTTGGATTATTTTCTTGTCTTTTTTAAACTGTTCTTTGGCTTTTTCGATAAAAATCCGCTTTTCCTTTTTTTCTACTTCTACCATATAGTTGTCGTACTCCGCAGCGTTGAGCAAGCCCAACACTTCTACTTCAAACGCCAAATTCGCGTTGGGCGGAATCGTATTGCCGACTCCCGACGTGCCATAAGCGGCTTTGGAAGGAATAAAAACAGTCCCTGCACTGCCTACTTTCAGTGATTTGACCGCATCGTCCAGTCCCTCTATCACTTGCCGATAGCCAACCTGAAAGACAAACGGCGCATCTTTTGGAGAGCGGTCAAATTCCGTGCCGTTCAGCAGTCTGCCAACATAGTTGAGCTTCACAAAATCGCCTTTTCTTGCCGTCGCGCCTTTTCCCTCCTTCGTCAGAGCCAAATAAATGCCATTGGCAACGGGTTGAACAGTCCTATTTTTTGAGGTCAAAAAATACTCCAAACTCGTAGAGTCTGCCTTTTGCGCCCCAACTACGGCGGGCAAAAACAAGAAAAATAAACATTTTTTGACTGCACTTTTCATAAAAATAGTACGCAATATATTTAAAAAATAGGTGTATCGTGTAAGGACAAAGGTAGAAAAATTATTGCCCGAAAAATATTTTCAAATGACAAAGGAATGTGTCTAAAATAAACCACTCCCTTTTTCTGCTAAATTACGACCAATCACTGCGTTATTTTTTCGTATCAACACCCTGCGTTGCACCTCTAAAATGCCTTGTGATTGTTTGAATTTATTTGAAAAATTGGAGCATCTTATTTTTTCTTCCTTCTATACAAAAAAATAAAACCTAAATTTAGGTTTGTGTTTGCATATTTTTTACGACTTTTGGGGATTGATGACAGGCAACTGTCAAACCAAACGCAGATATGGCACGGTTTTTTTGTCAATTTTTGCGAACTCTCAACAACGCTTTTAGTTGATTTTTTATTTCAAAATATATACAAAAAAAATGTATCGCACACAGCACTGCGGCGAATTAAGAGCCGAACATATTGGACAAACCGTGACCTTGAGCGGTTGGGTACAAATTAGCCGCGACTTGGGCGGCTTGACTTTCGTGGATTTGCGCGACCGCTATGGCATCACGCAGCTGGTCTTCAATATGGACGAAAACGCCGAACTTTGCTCGGCAGCGCGCAAGTTGGGACGCGAATTTGTAGTCCAAGCCACCGGCATCGTCCGAGAGCGCAGCAGCAAAAACTCCAATCGCCCGACGGGTGACATCGAAATACAAGTCACCGAACTCAACGTCCTGAACGTATCAAAAACGCCGCCTTTCACGATAGAAGACGAAACGGACGGCGGCGACGACCTCCGTATGCGCTACCGATACCTCGACTTGCGCCGCAATCCCGTCCAGAAAAATTTGTTTTTTAGAAGCCGATTGGCGATTGAAACGCGAAAATATTTGAGCGACTCGGGGTTCATCGAAGTAGAAACTCCGAACCTTATCAAAAGTACGCCCGAAGGGGCGCGCGACTTCGTGGTGCCAAGCCGCATGAACGGCGGTCAATTTTACGCACTCCCGCAGTCCCCGCAGACTTTCAAACAGTTGCTCATGGTGTCGGGATTCGATAAATATTTTCAGATAGTAAAGTGCTTTCGGGACGAAGACTTGCGCGCCGACCGCCAGCCCGAATTTACACAAATAGACTGCGAGATGTCTTTTGTGCATCAAGAAGATATTTTGAATACTTTTGAAGGGCTTACGAAACATCTTTTTAAGTCGAGTTTGGGAGTTGATTTGCACGATTTTCCGCGTATGCGCTACGACGAGGCGTTAGAACTTTATGGCTCGGACAAGCCCGATATTCGGTTCGAGATGAAATTTGTGGAACTCAATGAGTTTGCCAAAGGGAAAAATTTTCCGATTTTTGATGCCGCCGAACTCGTAATCGGTATTTGTGCCGACGGCTGTGCCAACTATTCGCGGAAGCAAATCGACGAACTCACGGAATGGGTCAAACGCCCACAAATAGGCGCGAAAGGTTTGGTGTATGTCAAATTCAATGAAGACGGAACGATTGCGTCTTCGATTGGAAAGTTTTTTAGCGACGACGAGCTGCGTGGTTTGCAGCAAAAAATGGGTGCCAAAAATGGCGATATGTTGCTTCTTATGAGCGGCGAAACCGAAAAAGTCCGCAAGCAACTCGGCGAATTGCGGCTCGAAATCGGCAGCCGATTAGGCTTGCGCCGCGCCGACGACTTCCGACCGCTTTGGGTGCTGGATTTTCCACTTCTCGAATGGGACGAAGATGCGCAGCGATTTTTTGCGATGCACCATCCGTTTACGTCGCCCAAAAAAGAACAAATAAAAGATATGCTCAACGGCGACCACGAAACGATGAAAAACCTCCGCGCCGATGCCTACGATTTGGTGCTGAATGGTGTAGAAATCGGAGGCGGCTCTATCCGTATCCACGACCGCGATTTACAGTCCAAAAACTTTGATTTGCTGGGCTTTACGACCGAGCAAGCGGAGTCCCAATTTGGATTTTTGTTGGGCGCTTTTGAGTTCGGCGCGCCGCCGCATGGTGGCATTGCATTCGGCTTCGACAGACTCTGCGCTGTCATGTCGGGCTACAACAGCATTCGTGATTTTATAGCTTTCCCCAAAAATAATCAAGGGCGCGACACGATGATTGACGCGCCTTCGCAGATTGACGAAATGCAGCTCAAAGAATTAAGTATCCAGTTGCGTCCGTAAAAAAATCGTTTTTTCACCTTCAAAATCATACAAATTATGTTAGCAAGATTTACTATTATTTGCCTTTTGGTGGCTCAAGTTACGGCTCAAGTGGCTGCCCAAGACGCTCGACTTTTCGCCGATATACCGTCTATTTATCTTCATGTCGGCGATTTGCAAAAAATAAAAAACGATGTCGGAATGGGCATTGCGGGAGCGTTCAATGTCGGAACGCACAACCTGATGGGGCGCGTGAGTGGCGGCACTACGGCGACCGTGTTGGTCAAAGACGACAGCAATATTGACTTCAATAAAGTAAATTGGGGACCATTCGTACGATTAGAACTCGGCGCTGGACTTTTCCGAACCAACGGCGACCAATGCGCTATGCACAACCAAAATGCGTATTCGGTGCTGCCGAAAGTGGGCGCGCAATACCACTTCACGGACAAGCAATTACAGATTTTATTGGGCGTAGAGTTGGCGTATTTCCGAATCCGTGATATTTCTCGCAACAGTGAGTTTTTTTTGGACCCGATTTATAATATTACGACCAAAAAACTTTCCATTGACCTCGGCTATCGCACGTTTTTCAATTTGAGAGCCGATTAGAAATGCGTCTAAAATAATTATGATGAAAAATATCGAAGCAAAAATTCAGGATTGGGCAACCGCTCAAAAAAATGTATCTTATTGCAAATCAATAGGTTATGAAGTTGTTTTTACGAATGGCTGCTTCGATATTTTACACTACGGGCATTTTCAATATCTTTGCGAAGCGAAATCTTTGGGAGATTTGTTGGTAGTCGGAGTCAATTCCGACGCGTCGGTGCAGCGACTGAAAGGCTCGCATCGTCCTATCCATGACCTCAAAACTCGGCTGACGGCGCTCGCAGCGTTGAGTTTTGTGGACATTGTGGTAGTTTTTGAGCAAGATACACCGTTGGAGCTGATAGAATGGCTGCGCCCCGACGTACTCGTGAAAGGTGGCGACTACGAGCCTCACCAAATCGTAGGCGCAGATATTGTGCTGTCTGGCGGAGGCAGCGTGCAGTCGCTCGCTTTCGCCGAAGGATATTCTACGACGGCGATTGAGCAAAAAATTTCGGGACTATCCACTTCTTCAAAGTAAATAGTCCCGAAAATAACTCTGGAATGTATCTAAAATAAACTACTCATTTTTTCCTCATTCCTCCCTAAAAATTTAGTAGAATCTACTTCAGATTGAAATTCAATCGTGCAAAATAGTACGCTCCGTTGAAACCAAATTGTTGGACACGGCGGCTATACACAAAGCGACCTGAACCTGCATTGGTGGAGTGCAAATGCTTGTCTTGGTAGATGTCAAAAATATTATTTCCGCCCACTGCGATAGTAATTCCTTTGGTTACTTGGTAGCTGATAGTAGCGTCGAATACTGTTTTGGCTGAAAACGTCTGGTCCAAAGTTGCTCTGGTGCCAGAAGGAGTCAAAAACGTATTTATAGGAAACTTTGCCGTAGAGTCTGGATTGATGGTAGGGTCTAAATAAGCTACCTGCCCAAAATTGACGGCACGAACCATCACACCCAATTTCTTGTATTTGTAGTTCAGTGTTGCACTCAATTTATTCGTTGGCGCAGCTACTTCGATACGGCTTTGGTCTTCTCGGTTAAAATAATTTCCCAACTGTCCGTTATTTATCAAGATTTGTGAGGCTTTGATGTCTGGAGTTTTGCCGTCTGCACCTTTGATAACTTCATTTTTTATGAACGTTCCTGCCAAAATTAGTTTTACGTCGTGGTCGCCAAAAGTTTTTCCATAGGCTATGACCGCCTCCAAGCCGCGCGCACGCGTATCGATGGCATTGGTAAAGAAATTTACGGAGTTGGCATTGATTTTTTCTAACTCTGCTTTTAGCGTTGCATCGGTCAATTTATCCTTCGGAAACTCGTTGGTCAATACAATTCTGTCATTGATGTTTATTTGATAAACGTCCAAAGTCACTTCCAACCCTTCCAAAGGGCGAGCCGTAATGCCTAATCCAATATTTTGAGATTTTTCTGCTCTCAATGCAGGAATGCCGAGCAGCGTAGCTGCTGCACTTGGATTGGGCAATGTACCACTTTCGATAGGCTGCAATTCTGTGCCAACGGTAATAAATTTGGTGCTTGTTTTGGCATAAAATTGTTGCTGCATGGAAGGCGCACGGAAGCCCGTACCTACCGACCCACGCAAGGAAAACATATCAGCTATTTTGTAGCGTCCGACAGCTTTGTAGCCGAAAGCTGCCCCAAAATCAGAATAATTTTCAAATCTCACTGCCGCGCCTAACATCAAATCTTTGGTAATATCTTGCTCCAAATCTGCATAGCCCGCCAGCACATAGCGGTCATGATTGCCTGCATATTTTGGGTCGAAGCCTGCGAAAACTTGCGCCCCAGCTGCTGCACCAGAAGGCACATCGTAGTTTTTGTAAGAACTTTCTTCGCCAGCCGTGATGCCGAAGTTGTCAAAACGACTTTCTGCTCCAAAAGCAACATTCAGACCATTGAGTACGTCAAATTTTCTCGAAATATCTAAATTTGTAGTGTTTTGGCTGAATTTTAGACCGCCGCAGTTGAAATCCTGCTGAAAATTTGCGTTGCTCAACGCTTGAGTATAATTGACGGAATTAGTAACCGAAAAGTCAAAATTATTCTGTCCAAAAATATTACTTAATTCTACATTCCAATCTTGAAGTTTTCCTCTCACTCCTACGGCTGCTGAAATATCCGTCACATTAGAGTTGATATTCGGCAAAAAACCGTTGGCGTATTTAGTAAATACGTTGGCTCGAGCTGCTGCTGGCACTCCGTTTGGATAGCGATAAAAACCCGCCGCATTTCCTTTTTTATTGTTGTAGCCTCCAAATGCGTACAACTCCCAACCACCGTCCAAAGCATAATTTCCGTTAAAAACAATGCCGCCACCTTTTACTTCAGAGTTTCCGATGCGCATATCGAAAAGGTCACGCGTCTGACCTTTGGCAGCAATAATACTGTCACTCCTGTCTGCGCCATTCACATTTGGATATACTTGACCTGTGTAAAGTCCAGTACGATTGGTAGCTCCACGTTGGACATACTCTCCTGTAAGGTTCAAAAAGCCTTTACTTCCCAATTTGAACCCGTAGTTCAAGCCTGCCTGAATGGTTCTTCCATCAGAAGCGGACACACTGGTAGGGAGTTGTTTGCTTGGATTAAGGATATTCCAAGCATAGTTTTTGTCGTAGCTGGTCTGATGCTGCCCGTAGGAAACATTTCCTGTAAGCACTCCTGTTTTTTGTTTCAATACAATATTTATCACACCTGCTATCGCATCAGAGCCATATTGAGCTGCTGCGCCGTCGCGAAGAATCTCAATTCTTTCGACCGCAGTGGCGGGAATTGCATTCATATCTGTGCCTACGGTACCACGATTGACGGTACCGTTTACATTGACCAACGCCGACTGGTGGCGACGTTTTCCGTTCACCAATACCAGCACTTGGTCAGGACCGAGTCCGCGCAGTTGGGCGGGATCTACGTGGTCAGTTCCGTCCGAAATCGTCTGGCGCGAAGACTGAAACGAAGGAGCAATATAAGTTAGTATTTGGTTGATATCAACCTGCCCAACTTCGTTGATGACCTGCGAAACAGGGATTACATCTACTGGCACAGCACTCTCCAACTTGGTGCGCGTCGAGTTTCGAGAGCCAATGACCACGATGTTTTCTAATTCCAATCCTTCGGAAAGTTCTGCGTTGTAGGAAGAACCGCTACCGACTTCGATTTCTTTGGAAGAAAAGCCGATATAGCTGACTACCAATTTGGTGGTGCCTGCTGGGATTTTTAGGGAATATTTGCCCTCAAAGTCCGTAATAGTCCCCGTAGAGGTGCCTTTTACTACGACCGTAGCTCCGATAATCGGCTCTTTTTTGGTCGCCGTAGTTATGATTCCCGAGATAACGCTTTGGGAAAAAACAGACGCGGAAGCAAAAAACATGATCCCGAAAAATAATAATAGTTGTTTCATTTGTAAAAATTAAAGTTAAAAATATAAAAATTCTCTTATCAATGCAAAGAAAAGAAAATAGTAATACCTTTTATAGAAAAAAAGAAAAAAGTATGATTAAACGCAAAATAATTTTTGGAAAATTACGCTCAAAACACATCACTAAAACAATTCTGCTTTTTCGACATCATTTATTTTGTATAAATCCAAAATAGTTACATCTAATTTTTCGTCTGCGAAATACATAGGTTTGTACTTCACGCCCCAAATCAGCTCTTCCGCCGTATAAGAATGTTTGGAATGAATCATTTGACCAAATATTTCGTCGAAACCTTTTACGAATACGATAAATTCTACGTCCATTGCTTCCAAATCTGCCAGCGTTTTTCCTTTCATCGGGCTGTCCTCTGCGATAGGGTGTACCAGATTCCAGTTGGTGGGGAACATATACACACTGTCGCGCTCCAAAGGCAGGGACAAAAAACGGCGTTGCCTGTGACCATTTGCGCTCTCGACCCACGACATCGAAACCTGCGCCGTCATGTCCGTCAGCTGCGAACTGCGCCGATTAGCAATGCGGATTTGAAGGCTATTGAGTCCATTTCGGTAGGGCGCGACTATCGCATTTTTACTAAACGCAACCATCGCCGACGGCTTCGAGAAGCGTGCAAAAAATAATCCCGTCGCCAACGCAAAAGCCATCAAGCCTATCAAAGCATCAAAAGAAGAAACAATATTGGCAAGCAAACTGCTCGGAACCGCACCGCCATAGCCTACGGTAGTAGATGTTTGGACGCTGAAAAAAAAGGCTTTTTCAAAGTTGAACCAAAACTCGGGGTGATGCTCCCCCGAAAGCGCATTCTCACCCAACGACACAAATATCAAGGCGAAAATGGCATTCACGACGATATAATACGCCAAAATAAAAGCAAAAAAACGCCGCCACGACATCTGTACTACCGCCTGATAAGGATGCCACGCCCGCTCGCCACGCCGAATGAGCCGAAACGAGCCGTCCGCATTCAGCAGCCGCACGCGCTTGGAGGTGGCTTTGTCCCCGAATCCTAAATCGTTGTTCTTGTCCATTTTTTCGTTCATTAGATTGTCATTGATACCCAAAAAACAAGGTAGAAAACATAAAAGTTTTGGCAGCAATCTTTACATTTTCCAATAAATATCGGTCAAAAATTTTTCCATCTGCGATTTGACGGCGGCTGTGGGCTGTATAAAATGATTGTTCATCCACGAAAAACAAAATAACCTACCAGAGCGGCTGCGCAAAAATCCACTCAAATTGTGGTTGTTGCCCAGCGAACCTGTTTTTCCAAACAGAAATGGCGGCTGCATTTTGTACAGCGTCCGCAACGTACCGCTTTCCCCGCCGACGGCGAGCAGATTGAAAAGCCGTTTTTCGCCTTCTTTGGTCGGCGCGACTTCGGCGTATATTTTGCGCAGCAACTCCAGCACAGAGCGAGGAGTGACCAAGTTGAGCCGCGATAAGCCCGAGCCGTCCACCCATCGTGGCGGCTGCGAGAGGTCAGAAAGATATTTTTTGAGTACCCACTCAATCGCATTTTTATTGCTCAACTCTCTGTTATTCAGTTGGTTGGCGCAAAGCATGAGGATTTGTTCCGCCAAAAAATTATCGCTCGGCGGTAACATCATTTTATAAAGGCTGTCCGCCAAAATACTGAAAACCGTTTTTACGTCGTTTGGGATAGGGTAGTTGGGCAGATACGCAACCGACTGGCGCAGCGTGTCGCTCAACAAACGTGCCGCCAACTCGCCCGATGTGACAAAAGGAATACTAACTGTTTGGGCAGGCGCGTTGTAAAAAAAACGGTTGTCCGTCCTGTTGCGTGTGACGGTTTGTGGCGATAGATTTTTATTTTTTTCAAAAAAAGGCTGGAAAAAAGGCGGTTGGGTCGTAAAATTGTTGGCGGACGTATCGAACTCACAACGAACAAGGTTAGAATAAATAGGAAGTACTGATTTTTCGACCGAATAATATTCCGAATAGTCGTCCCAAGCCCAACCTTCGCCGAGCTGTTGGTCTTTCCAGTTGCTGTCGGAAAAGAATAATTTTTTGTCACATTTTTGCAAAAAATTAAAAATTTCTTGCTGCCGAAAGCGCGGATTGAGCAGCGTAGGGTCGCCTGTTCCCCAAAAGATAAGCGAATCACCTCGCACGGAATATTGCAAGCCTTTGACGCGAGTTTCGGGAGAGTTTCCGAGTATTTTTAGTCCTGCAAAAAAAGTAAATAACTTGATGTTGGACGCAGGCGTAAAATATTTGTCGTCTTGATACTGAATAAGATAGCTGTCTTTTTGCATATCGTAGAGGCAAAAACCCACAAAAGAGTTTTTACCGATGTCATTTTTTTGAATTAATTGTTCAAACTGTGACGTGTTGCGAGCAGACTTCGGTGCAGTGCAGCCAAACAATATAAAAATTAGACTGAAAAATAAATATTTTTGCATAAAAAACTTGATTGCAAAATGAAGAAAAATAAGATTCTCAAATTTTAAAAACTTGATTAATACCATTTGAATAAAATACTCCAGCCGACGTTGCCAAAAATTTGTGCTAAAATTACATTTTCCTGTATTAACTTATTAGGACTGGTCGGTTTTTTTATTTTATCAAATAACTTTTCACTGCTTGCGCAACAAAATTTGCTCAAAACGGAGCGCAACAAAATAATAATCGCTCAAGTCGGGCGACAAAAAATAGATACTTTGACGGTTTTGCCGCAGTCGGTAGTCGTGCAGGATTCAGCGACAGCAGCCGTTTTGGACAGTTCTTTTTTCTCTATTTCAGATAATTTTTTGATTTGGAAAAAACAATCTCCCTACTCCAAAATACGGATAAAATACAGGACTTTACCATTTTTGTTGGGGCGAAATTGGACGCATTTGGACACTGCTCGCATCAGCCCGACCGCCAACGGCGAGGCTTTTTTTGAGTACAATCCCTACGAAAACAGTCCGCAGCGCGGAATGCCCGACTTTAAAGGTTTGGACTACAATGGAAGTTTTTCGCGCGGAATATCTTTTGGAAACAACCAAAATTTGAGCCTCAATTCCAATTTTAATTTGCAGCTCGCAGGAAATATTACCGACGATATCGAGCTGCTCGCCGCTTTGAGCGACAACAATATCCCGCTTCAGCCCGAAGGAAATACCCAACGTTTGCAGGATTTTGGGCGTATTTTTATCCAACTCAAACGCAAACAAAGCACGCTCATCGTGGGTGACTATGATTTGCTGCGTCCCAGCTCCAGCTATTTTATGAATTACAACAAGAAACTACAAGGTGCATCGTTTTCGAGCCAAATAAAATTAACGAAAAATAGTTACTTACTGACAAAAAATTCGGCAGCTATTTCGAGGGGAAAGTCCTCACGAAATATTATTGCGGCGCAAGAAGGAAATCAAGGACCCTACCGACTGCGCGGACGCGACGGAGAGCAGTTTTTTATCATTCTTTCTGGCACAGAGCGAGTGTGGATAGACGGCGTTTTGATGCGGCGCGGCTTGGACGAAGACTATGTGATAGACTACAACCGCGCGGACGTTACGTTCAGCAATCGGCGACTCATCACAAAAGACAGCCGTATTATTGTAGAGTTTGAGTACAATGACCTCAATTATTTGCGCACTCTTTACACGTCGGGTTTGGAGTATAAAAATAAAAAATTGGCTCTCAATTTCGAGCTGTACTCGGAGCAAGACAGCAAAAATTCGTCGGGAACGGGTGTCACAAATCCGCGTTTTGATTCACTTTCCAAAGCTGTTTTGCGCTCGGCAGGCAACCAAAGTACTAATTTGTTGGTCAGCAGTATTGACACGGCTTCTTTCAGTCCCGACCGAGTGCTATACGAACTTCGAGATACGACTGTTGCTACCAGAAGTGGCGACTCGACGTACAATGTGCTGATTTACAGCATCAATCCTCAAAATGCCAAATATAGAGCATCGTTTTTGGAGGTTGGGGCGGGCAACGGAAATTATGTCCAAATTTCGTCCTCCGCCAACGGTCGAGTCTATGCGTGGGTCGCTCCTAACCCTGTCACAAATCAGCCAAAAGGTAATTTTGAACCCGTATCGAAAGTAACGCCGCCCATCGTCCAGCAACTCTACACGCTGGGCGGAAAATATCAATTTTCGGAACGTTCTGCCTTAAAAGTCGAAACTGCGATGAGTAATTTTAGCAACAATCGCTATGCGCAAAACGCAAAATTGCCGCTTGGCGGAGCTATTTTTTCTCAATACAATGGTATCTTTGACCTGCAACCCAAAATATGGCAGTTGAGTTTGGGCGCTAACTACGAGTTTGCGCAAGCAAAATTCAAACCTCTCAACGTCTATCGTGCAGCAGAATTTTTGCGGGACTGGAATGTAGAAAATAATCTCCTAAAAGCAGACGAACATTTGGCAAAAGGTGGTTTTTCTTTACAAAAAATCGGTTGGGGAAGCATCAGCTACGAGTTGGCTACTTTTCAGCGCGAGCAATTTTATCGAGGAATCAAGCAGACGGCGACGCTCAACGCGGCTCGAAACGGGTTGGAAATAAAAGCCCAATTCAATATTTTGGAAGCTAAAACGCCTTCCGAAAGCATCGAATTTTTGCGCCCAAAAGTTGATGTCAGCTATATTTTTCAAAAAATAAACAATCTGAAATTAGGCTTTTATGGCGAGCAGGAACGCAATCGGCGTACAGCGCAGGACACGTTGCAGCGCAACAGTTTTTATTATAATTTAGCAAAAATATACCTCATCAGTGCGCCCTCACAAAAAATAGAATACGGGATTAGCTACTCCCAACGCTACGATTATAAGCCCATCGAAAAAAAATTTTTGCAAAATACACGAGCCGACGAACTGAATGTAAACGGTCATTGGCAGCAAAATAAAAGTTCACAAATAACATGGAATTTGACCTATCGAAACCTTCGCACCGACAGCACTCAACAGAGCAATTATTTGGGTAGAATTGACTACAATCTCAATCTTTGGCGAGGCAGTGTGCGCTGGTTCAATTCTTATGAGTTGGGTTCTGGACAAGAACAAAAGATTGATTATCAGTATATTCCGGTCGCCGACGGACAGTTGGGCGTGTATCAGGGTATTGACAGGAACGGCGACGGCGTGCTGCAACAAGACGAATACGAAATCGCTCCTACGCCCGCCACGGCTCGATATATCCGCGTGACCGTGCTGACCAACCGTTTTGTAAAAACTCACAATGTGCAGTACAATCAGACTTTTTCGCTCGAGCCGCGCGCTGCATGGAGTCAGTCCAAAAACCGTTTTTTGCTGGCACTCAACCATTGGTCGTTCAACTCAAATTTTCGCATCAATCGGCGCATTGCCGCTGCGGGCGCAGGCGACGCCGCTTGGAATCCGTTTGCTACCCAAGTTTCTGACACCAATTTGGTGGTCGCCAATACCGCCATTCGGAACACGCTTTTTTTTAATAAAAATCACGAAATATACGAGTTGCAAGTCGGAAATTCGAGTACGCTGGCGCGTCAGATATTGAGCGCGGGCTTGGAAAGTCGGCAGAATATGGAGCAATTTTTTCGCAGTCGTTGGAATATTTCGCAGTCGCTGAGCAATAATTTTTACGCGGCTCTTGGCGACCGCCTCAACAATTCACAGTCTTTTGTGAGTCGCAATTATCGCCTAAAATATTTGAGCTTGGAGCCTCAATTAAGTTATTTGTGGAAAAAAAATATGCGTATTTTGCTGTCTTACAAGTATTTACGAAGTAAAAATATAGAATCTGACGGCGGCGAACAACTCCGCAGCAACGACTTCAATGTCGAAACAACTTACAATACCGCCACCGCTACCTCGCTTCGGACGAAATTTTCGTACGTGCAAGTCGCCTACGAAGGGCGGCGCAACACGCCCGCCGAATTTGCCTTACTGGACGGATTGCAGAGCGGAAAAAATTATATTCTAAATATTTCTTTGGACCGTCGCATGGCGAACAATATTCAACTCGGAGTCAGCTACGAGGGCAGAAAAACGGGGACGACGGCGATTTTGCACACAGGACGGGCGCAGGTGCGCGCTACTTTTTAGACGAATTTCTTAGCTTTTTCGCAAAAAATTTCTCTTTTCTCCCCTCAACTCTTTCCTTTTTCGTACTTTCGTGTTTTGACAAACCTTTTTTCAATCATCAAACAAAAAATATCATGACTACTTTGATAGAAAAGGGACGCACGACCCTACAAAAAATCAGAAGTTTTTTCGTAAAATTGCTCGTGGCAGTTGTTATTTTGGCACTTTTGGGAGCCGCTTTTTTCACTTTCACGAATATGAGCGAAGGTACGCGGTCGGGAAGTGTCATCAAATTCAGCCACAAAGGCTACGTTTTTAAGACTTGGGAAGGAGAACTTGTCCAAAGAAATTTTTCTACGCAAGCCGACACTTGGCATTTTTCGGTCAATGACGACGAAATTGCTCGCGAGATTAATGAAGCCGTGAATAAAGGCGAAAAAGTAGCTCTGCACTATCGCCAAAAATATTTTAAATTATTTTGGCAAGGCGATACGGAATATTTTATCCACAAAATAGACCGTGTGCAAGACGACGGCGCGCCGAATTTGCCGCCGCAACAGTAAAAAATACGACAAAAAAACCGCCGCCAAGCTAAAATCTGGGTGGCGGTTTTTTTTATCGGTCTAACTCATTTCGCTCCTGCGCAAAATCAAGCGTAGGATATTGCAGCTCTAAATCGGCTATCTTTTGTTGGGTATTTTTTATAAACTCTTGATAATCAGTAGTTTCTGTTTGGAACGGACGATGCGCTGTCGCCGTCTGGACGGCGGAAATATTTTGTAGTAATTGGAGCGTAGGCGCGTCAAAAAACGTACTGCCAAAATGTTGCCAAATATATTCTATCGCTTGCGGATTGGGGTGCAGCATATCGGAGTCGTAAAAACGATAATCGCGCAAGTCGTCTAACAACAATTCGTAGGCAGGAAAATAATGCACAAAATCCAACTCGGATTCCAATTCGCCGAGTGCAAGCAGCAGAGTCGCTTTACTTCTTTGGTTTTCTACAAAACCCTCGCGCAAATGTCGCACGGGACTCACGGTGACGACAATCTCCAAATCGGGCAAAGTTGCTTTTAATTGCCCCAATATTGGGCGAATTTTTTGCAAAATATCAGACACTTTTAGTCGCTTTTTCTCGAAATATTGGCTCGGCAGCTTGTGGCAATTCGCCACCACCAACTGCGTTTTTTTATCCTCAAAAATTTGTGCTGTACCAAATGTTAGCAGTAATCTATTGGTTTTTTTTAGAAAAATCCGGCTTTCGGACAGTTTCTGGTTCATCTTTTCCAACGTCGCCGATGAAGAAAGTCCCGAAAAACTGCTGTGGTGCATGGGACTTTGCCAGACTTGGCGATGAAAAAAAACGTGTTTTTTCTCAAAAAAATCCTCCGAAAGCAGCCATTCCAAGCAGTCCGCCATCGAAATCGGATTGTAAATTATCCCGAAGGGATTGAGGCAAGTAGAAAATTTATTGCGCTCCAAACGCCGACCGATATGCTCCGCGAAACAAGAACCAACGCTCATCAGGCAATCTGAATGGCGAATCTGAAATCTTGCGGGCTGCGGACTCAATGCCGTACGAAATTGCATACACAAAAGTTGGGCGATAAGGTGAAGCAAGCGACGGGCTTATACTTGTCAGAACGGTACTTTTTACTCGGTGCTTTCGTCCGCCATGTCGTCGAAGTTCATGCCGAGTATTGGCGTGTCATAGTCGTCCTCGTTGTCGTCGCTGTCGTCGTCGAGGGTGTTGTCGTCCAAGTCGTCCCATTCAAAGTCGTCGTCGGCGGCTATTTTAGCCTTCGGAACGGTACTTTTAGCGGGTGTTTTGCGAAGCACTTTGGTAATAAGTTTGGGCTTTGCGGGTTCTGCGGGCTTCGCTTTTGTCGGCATTGGAGCGTCTTCCTCTTCCATCTCGCGGAGCGAAGAAACCATGGTAGGAATAACGACGGGTTTGGGAGCGTCTTCTTTGGCGGCTACGCTTTTGGTAGCGTGTGGCACTAAAAGCAGGCGTTTTTTCTCAATCAAATCACCTGTGACGGTGCAGATACCATACGTTTTATTTTGCACTCTGACGAGGGCATTTTCCAAATTAGTATAAAGTTGTTGTTGTCGAATCACCATATTATTGAGCATCTCTAACTCCGTGTGGACACTGATGTCATCGAAGTCGCCGCCTTGCTGTTCGCCAGAGGCTTCGTTGAGATCCACGATTTGCTCGCGCATATAATCCAGTTCCTGCTTTATCTTGGCTATTTTGCCTTCGATAAGCACTTTGAAGTCTTGCAGGTCTTCGTCACTATAACGAATATCTTTCGTAACATTATTCGACATAATAATTATTTAGATGGTATTCTACGATTTAAACTTCCAGTTTGTGAAAATTTTGTGCAAAATTCTGAATAAAATTTGAGCCTTCCTAATTTTTTTTTAAATTATTGTCTAAAAATGAATTTTATGGCGCAAAATTCTTGAAACGCGTATATTTTAGGAATGAAGAAAAAATAAAGTACTCCATTTTTTCCAATCAATTCAAACAATAACAAGGCATTTTTGAGGCGCAACGCAGGGCGTTGAAACGAAAAAATAACGCTGTGATTGGTTGTAATTGAGCAGAAAAAATAAGTAGTTTATTTTAGACGCGTTCCTTAAGAATGAAGAAAAAATAAATTAGCCCAATAAACCAGCTTTTGCCGACACGTCCAACATTCTGTCAATAGATGCTCGACCTTGCTCGATGACCCAATCGGGAAGTTCGATTTCGGGAAGTTCGTATCGGAGGCAGAGGTACAATTTTTCTAACGTGTTGCGTTTCATGTGCGGACATTCGTTGCAGGCGCAGTGATTGTCTGGCGGTGCGGGAATAAAAGTTTTGTGCGGCGACGCTTTTTGCATCTGGTGCAAAATACCCGCTTCGGTGGCTACGATGAACTCGGTGGCTGGGTTCTGAATCGTATATTTGAGCAATCCTGTCGTGGAGCCGATGTAGTCGGCTTGCTCCAAAACGTGCGGCTCGCACTCTGGGTGAGCAATGTATTGAGCGTTGGGGTGGCGGTGGCGAAGTTTGGTTATTTTTTCGTGGCTAAAAATCTCATGCACCATACAGGCACCGTTCCAGAGTAACATATCTCGACCCGTTTTTTTGATTAAATATTGACCCAAATTTTTGTCGGGCGCGAAAATAATCGGTCGTTCTCTGGGGATACTTTCGATAATCTGGACGGCGTTGGTGCTGGTGCAGCAAATATCGGTCAGCGTTTTGAGTTCGGCAGTGCAGTTGATATAGCTCACCACGACGTGGTCGGGGTGTTTTTCTTTGAATTTTGCAAAAAGCGCGGGCGGACAGCTATCGGCAAGCGAGCAGCCCGCTTTGAGGTCGGGCAGCACGACTTTTTTTTGTGGAGAAAGCATTTTTGCGGTTTCCGCCATAAAATGTACGCCTGCAAAAACAATCATGTCGGCGTTTGTCCGAGCGGCTTCTTGCGAAAGTCCGAGGCTGTCGCCGATGTAGTCGGCAATGTCCTGAATCTCCGAGTCTTGGTAGTAATGCGCCAAAATGACTGCATTTTTTTCTTTTTTGAGCCTGTTGATTTCGGCTACAAGGTCGAGCGACGGGTCAATTTCAACGTCCAAATATCCATTTTTGAGCAGATTGTCGTGTGCGGTTGCGGTCATAATAGTATTTTTTTTATGGTTTCTTTTTGTAATTTTCTCTTTGTGGCGAAAAAATATTTGACAAAGGTACGAAAAAATAAAAGGTAGGAAAAAAATCAAGCCATAAGATATTTTTTTAGTAATTTTACGGGCGTACTTTCTGAACAACTGAAAATGACTGAAATCGAACCATTGGACGGCTTTTCCGAACAGCAGCAGCGCGCGCTGCGTTCTATCCGCACCTCGAGAATCATTCTCCCTATTCTGGTAGGGTTGGGCGTGGTGGGCTATCTTCTTTGGAGTCAATTCAACCCCGAAGAATTTGCCAAAATACAATGGACTGCCCATACTTTCCGATGGATTGCGCTCGCTTTTGGCTTCTTGGTGCTGCGCCATCTGTCGTACTCGATGCGGCTCTACATCATTTCAGGCAGACAATTTTCTTACCCCAAATGTATCGAATTGCTTTTTATTTGGGAGTTTAGCACCGCCGTGTCGCCTACCAGCGTCGGTGGGACAGCTGCCGCCTTGGTCGTCCTTACCCAAGAGCGACTTCCTGCCGCCAAGACTGCCACCATCGTACTTTACAAAGTTTTGTTGGATAGTATTTTCTTTTCTATCACTCTGCCAACTTTGCTGCTGCTATTCGGCAAGAACATGATTCACCCCTCTACGCAGGGCAGCAACGCTATTCACTCATCTGGCTATTTGTTGGGAATTACCTACATTTTGATGTTCGCCTACGGAAGTTTATTATTTTACGGTTTGTTTGTCAGTCCCGCAAAAATAAAAAATATTCTAATCGGCTTTACCCGTATTGGCTTTTTGAAAAGATTTCGGGAGCGAGCGTCCGTGTTGGGCGACGAAATTGTCATCGCTTCGAGCGACATCAAACGCCAAAATTGGCGATTTCATCTTGCCGCTTTTGCCGCTACATCGGTCGCTTGGTGTTCCCGTTTTTTACTCATAAATTGCCTGATAATCGCTATCATTCCGACTATTTCGATGGATTTTTGGACACAGGTAATCCTCTTCGCCCGCGTAGCCACGATGTATATTGTCACTCTTTTCAGTCCGACTCCGGGCGGGGCGGGACTTGCAGAAGCTGTCTTCGGTGGCTTTTTGAGCGACTACGCACCAGCTGGAGTAGCGCTCATCATCGCTATCATCTGGCGACTGATGACTTACTATTCTTACCTTTTGGCGGGCGTAATAGTCGTCCCAAACTGGATAAATAACATTTTAGCCTATCGGAAAGAAAAAGAAAACTAACTCGCTAAAAAGTCATTCGCCAGCCGAAGTACCGACGACATATCGGACGACTTATCTTGTCCGCCAAAAATCGCTTCGTCGCAAATATTGACCAACTCGATGTATTCCTCGACTTGTTCGGGCGGCATTTGCGCAGCAGAAAGCACGTGCCGAATATTTTGCAAACTACTGTCCGCAGGCGAAAGTCCGTATTTGCTGCCTACTGCCTGCCGCAGCTCGTCAGCGATAGTTTGGTAGAATTTTTTTACCTCTTTTTTTTCTAAAAAATCAGATGCTGTCGCCGCAAAAGATTTTTGTTTTTCGGATAGTTTTAGGCTTGTTGTGCGGTTACTCGTAGGGTTTTTGTTGGTATTTCTTATTCTCCAATAAAAATAAACCAAGAATAAACTGCTCGCAACCACCGATAATATTTTACTCCACCAACTCAACCAAGTTGGGATTCTGATTGGCTTAGCGTCGGACAGATTGCCCGCTTCGTTGCCCGGAACTGCACGCTGCTCGCCTGCTCGAACCTCTAACTGGTAAGTCGTATCTTTAAGTTCGACATACATTTTTTTGTCGGTATCAAAATAAACAAAAGCTGGCGAAATGCTGATATTTCCAGCCTTTTGGGGCAACACGAAGTACGAAATTTCACGAGTAGTGGTGACTCCGTTGCTGGTTTCGCTCGTTTCTTCTCGAATTATTTTGGGTTCGTATATCTCGACATCTTCGCTTGGGTTGAGGAGCAGTTTTGGATTTTCTACTCGCTTGAAGTCGCCATCGCCGTTGATAAAAATTTTTACCTCAATGGATTCGCCTACCCGAACATCGGAAGTAAGCAACCGACTATTCATGCTAAAATGACCAACTGCGCCCGAAAAAATTTCGGGTTTTGGCTCTGGCAAGGGTTTTATATTGACTTCAGCTTCGCTCGTTTGTAGCGAAAACTGTTGGACTGGAGCCTCAAAGAAAATATCATGCCCCGTAAAGGCTTGTTCGGGTTCGGCAACGCCAAGTTCTACCTGCATCGGCTCGATGCGAAGTTTGCCCATTTTTTGAGGAAAAAGTACTATTCGTCGCATCAAAACTGCCGTGTATGGCTTGCCGCCCACGACTTCCCGCTTCGGTTGGTTATCGAACTCTCGTATCTCCTGCGAAAAAAATCCTACCAAGTCAGGCTCTTTGATAATCTTGCTATTCACCAAATTTTGATTGGTGTAAAGCATATAGTTGAGCATAATCTGCTGCCCAACATAGGCTTCTGTTTCGCTCAATTCACTGCGAATAAAAGTTTTTTCGCCTTTTGCGGCTGGCTTGGAGGCAGGAATATTTTTGGTAGCTACCACCTCAATCGCCAAAGATTTCGTTTTTAGCGACTGATTGTTCATAGAAATACGCGCCTCACCGATACTAAATTTGCCGACAGCTTTAGATTGAAAAATATAACTTAAAGATATAGTTTGTGACATAGTACCGTTCACACTGCTCATACTCATTGACTGGTTCGGACCGCCTCGCAAGATGAAATCGCTGAACGACGGCGGACGAAAATCCGTGGCACTTCCTTTGGCGTTGCTCCAAGTAAAAGTCACCGTAAAAGTACTATTGAGTGGCACTATTCGTGGCTCGACGCTTGCCTCAAACTTCGTGTTTTGCTGTGCCTGCGCTTTGATTACGCCCAAAACAGCAAGAAAAATTAGGCAGAAAGAAAAAGTAACAGACTTCAAATTTTATAAATTTTGCGCTCTTTTTTAGGTTTTTGTTCGGGCGGAGCAGATGGGCGACGGTTCCAAAAATTCTTAAATTCGTCCGCTTGCTCCGTTCTTTTTTCTTGCCTCCGAATCCCGTCCGGATTGGGCAACACTACGACGGCGATTGGCTTTGTTTCGAGCGTTTTTGAACCCACCTGAATGGCGGCTGGCTCTATGTAAAACCGCCCAACCGCACGGGCTTGCAGCAGATAAGTGAAACTCATACTTTGAGTCGTTTCACCATTTATCATACTCATACTCGACGATTGGGAAGGACCACCTACAACGTCAAAATCCTTCAATTTTGGCAGCTCGAAATTGCGTCCGCTCGCATTGACCAACGAAAATGTAACTTCAATAGGATTGCCGAACAAAACGGTATCCGAGTCGGCTTTTACAGAAAAAATAGACTCCTGCGAATGTGCAAAAATATTAAAAAGTAGCAAAATTGTGACAATAAAATACTTCATAGACAATTTTTTTATAAATATGTAAAATACTTTTTTTGATTTTTCTTGTTCCTAAATTACGAAGAAAATAATTGCGCACAGAAGATGTGCTAAACCTGCACACCAAAAAAAACGCGCGATTGGTACTTTGAACAGTCCCAAGCCCGTGCCAGCCAAAAAATTAGGTTGCGTAATGGCAAAAAAACACAATCCGACCACCTTATAATTCCATTTTCCAAACGAAAGCTCATCGGCAGCGGCAAATGTAAGCGCGGCTGCGATAAAGTTTATCGCCAAAAGCAACACCCATTTCTCCCAATTTTTTAATTCCATAGCTCAAAATATTACCAATCTTTTAGCGGTTTGTTGGATTTTCCAACCGCCGTTTTTCTTAATTTTTGCTGGACTTTGCGTTCTTCTTCGTCCATAATCTGCAACATTTTTGTAGCTTCTTCTTTACTCAATTTTTGGGTTTCTGAAGTATTTGACTCGGAGTTTTTTTCCGACTTATTTATTATTTTTTCATCTTTTTCTGATTTATTTTCGTCTTCGTTCTCCTTTTTTTGTGATTTATTTTCCGCTTGTTCTTGCTGTTTATTTTCTTGACTGTTTTGCTGCTGTTGTTGCTGTTTCAATAATTTTTGCGACAGTGCCAAATTATATTTTGAGTCGCTGTCATTGGGCTGCAAACGCAAAGCTTTTCTATAGGCTTCCGAACTTTTATCGTATTTTTTTTCCTGAAAATAAGCATTTCCTTGATTGTAAAAAGCCTTTGATTTCAGGATTTTGTCTTCGGAGTTATTGGCTGCTGCTTCGTATTCGCGCGTAGATTCGTCGTAGCGTCCTTGTTGATAAACAGAATTTCCCAAATTATATCTTGTGCTTGCAGAATTTTTATTTTCTATCGCAGCGCGATAATTTTTTTCTGCTTCGGCATATCTTTGCGATTTATAACTTTTATCGCCCGCTTTCAGTTCAAAATGACTGTCTTGAGCTTGCAAATTTTTTGTCACAAAAATGCTACTAATTAAAAAAATAATTGAAAGATTTAAGCTTTTTTTATTTTTTGAAAAGCGTCTAAATAAGTCCTCGCGCAGCAACAATTCTATCCCTAAAAGCAACAAACCCAAGCCTACAAAATACGGAAAATAGCTTTCACTTTCTTCAAAAGAAACAACATTCAAATCGTATTT
>JAYWGG010000073.1:0-35073 GCA_043778415.1 Saprospiraceae bacterium | reverse complement strand
CGCCGTTGGCTTGCTCCCCGAAGTTCCATGTAGAAATTACTACTGGCTCCGACTTGGCGTTTTTGGCATTTTCCAAACCCGCGCTTTTCGCCATCGCTGGTGCTGCGCAAGTTGTGAGCGCGGCAGTGCCCGATACGGCGACTACTGATGCCGAAGCAATAAATTTTCTTCTCGAAATCATTTTTTATTTGACTAATATTAATTTTTCTGTATGCGACTCGCCATCTGCCCAAATATGGACGAAATAAAGCCCCGCCGCATATTTTTCTAATGGTAGTAAAATATTTTCATTGTTGGTCTGACGGCGCTGGTGTGTTTGTAGCACACGACCGCTCACGTCTGTCAGTTGGACGCGAAGTTGCTTCACAGACTGTCGGAACGCAAGCTGCAACTCCGAGTTTCCGTTGCTCGGGTTGGGCAGCAGTTGGAGCAAACTTACATTGTCTGTTTCGCGCAGGTCGTTCACCAACGGCACTACGAAGCAAGTAGTTGTTTTACAGTCGTTACCGTCTGTGATGGTCACGCAATAATTTCCGACGGCTACGCTAATAAGGTCTTTCGTGGTAGCTCCGTTGCTCCAGTTGTAGGTTAGGTTCGGCGCGCCGCCTGCGACGGTGAGGATTATTTTTCCATTTTGCTGCCCACTGTTTGCGCCAGTAATGACGGCAGAAGTAGTAATCGGAACGCAGTTTTTGAAAACATTGACATTGTCAATATCGAGGTAATAATCGCCCGAACCCCAGACTGCATAAAACTGAATTTTTATTGCTTGATTGTCGTAGGCTGCCAAAGGAAGACGGACATTTTTCATCTTGGTAGTCGCGATGTGGTTGGACTTTTTGATGACATATATTGGTAAATAGGTTGCGCCGCAATCGGTAGAAATTTTGACAATCAAAGAATCAAAAGGACTCAAAACAGTAGAGTCCAGTCCAGTCGAAAACTTGACGTAGCGATAATCAAACGATAGACTATCGGTAGTTTTTATTGTCCCGATGAGTGGCGAAGCGAGCGCAAATTTTTTATCGGCTGAATACAAATTGTCATAAACGACAAACGACGGCGAGTTGTGAAAATTTCCTACCGCCACATCATTGGTAGCTTCTGACCAACCCGGAGGAAGTGTGCCGCTTTCGAAGTCTTCTCGGAACGGAGTAGTGCGCCCGTTTTTGAACGCAAAAAATGCCGTATCATTTTGTATGTTTTGCTCGCCCACCAGCGATGTCCACGCTTTTACTGCATAATCGCCGAAGGCAGACGAATTGAATGAAGTCTGAAAAGTATATACTCTCGACTGTTGGGGAGGGACGGTCAAAGTATCTACATTCTCGGTGACGACTGCGCCGCTATTGACGCGATAGCGAACATTGAAGCCTGTCTGTGGCGCACTTCCGTTGTTGTAAATCGTTATTCGGACGGTATCTTGGAGCGAGCCACATTCAGAAACGTCAAGTCGTCGAGCAGCAGCCGCTAAAATATCTTTCACAAATGGTTTGTTGATAGCAACATTATCCAACCCAAAACCTTCTCTCAATCCCGAAAAATCGGACTGAAACACAAAGCGAAAACGGCAGCTGTCTTGACCCGCAAAACCCGTCAAAGGGTGAAGAGCGAACTTCCAGCCATCGGAATTGCCTGCCCATGACGCTCCTATACCGAAGGGAGAAAAGTTGTTGTACCAATTCACACCCGTCGTAGGCGTACCGATTTTTGTCCAAGTAGTTCCGCCGTTTTTACTTCCTTCGAGCCACATTCCGTCGTAAGGAAGTTCTGAATTGTAGTTGATAGAAAAGCTAATATTGGGGTCTTGCGTGATGCTCGTAAAATCAAAACAAGGCGACTCCAAGTAAGATTTTTCATTAGATTTATAGTTGCCTGTCAGGTTAGTGACCCATGCTTGGCTGCCGCTTGCGGCGGCGTTGATGATGGCGGCGTTGGGCGCACCCAACTGCCAGCTCGAGTTGCTGCTGCTGCTATCAACGCGCCAGCCGCCGCTGCCATTTTCAAAATTATTAAAATATGGCAAGGTGCTGAAAGATGGTACGCTCGTGATTATCACTTTGAACGTATCGTTGGCGGATACGCCGTCGTTGTCGAGTACCGTCCAAGCCTTGAGGACGTAAGCATTGGGAGTGCCTAAATTAGCAACCGCATCGAACTTGAACGTAGCTACGCTGTCCCGCCCGATTACGCCAGTATAAAAACCATCGTCGGGCGCGCTAATAGCTGCTGTCGCACCATTGACGGAGAAAAAAATCGGTATCAGTGATTGCGGAGCGACTCCAAAATTTTTGATTTTGACCGTAATTATTTCCGAATTGGTGAGTCCGCAGTTTGTGAAAGGCATGATGCCGACGATGCCGACATCGTTTTGCCAAAAAGTCTTGAATTGTACCGCAGGAGTTTTGCTGCTCGTGTCGGTGCCGTTGCTACAAAGGCGCGCCACGCTGCATCGGTAAACTGTATTCTCGTTCAGATTTGGGAATGTGAATATTGTGTCGGGCGTTTGGATTACAAATTGCGCAGCGGTGGCAGTCGTATCTTTGTAATAAACCAAATACGGACCGGGCAAGCCAGCCGCCGACCAACTTACTCGAGCGGTGTAGGCTTTTACTTTGTCCACGACGACCTTTTTGGGAATGGGGCAGGTAGGGCAGGCGGCTTTTGCCGAAAAAACCAAGCCCGACGCAGGCGCAGTCCCAATATTTCCCGAACTAAAAATCAGCGTGCCGTCGGCATCAAAAAATCTATAATAATTTTCTGCTGTAAAATTACCTGCCGTGAATCGGAGTTTGATGGAGTCGTTGGCGACCACAGGTATATCCACCGAAAGCGAATCGCCGGAGTCATTGACACCGTCGAGGGTGAAGGTATCTATTGCGTTGCCGCGTTGGACGGTTACGAAGCTGCCGTTCCAGCCGTCGCCAAAAACATCTTGCAATTCGAGCCGATAGCTGCATTGTGCGTCCGCAAAAGTAGCGAGCGTAAGGCAAACTGCTGTCGCTGCGCTTATTCGTAGAGTGTTAAAAAAAGTCATGTCTGGTATTTATTTTATAAAATTTTGAACCGAAATAAGGAGTGAAAATTGAACTGTACATTTTTGTTTTATTCTCAAAAAAGATTTTAAAGGATAAAAGTAACAATTTTTTTAAATATTTATGCAACTTGCAGAAAATTTGAATTTTTTAGGACGAAATAACTAAAAATTTACAAAATATTCAAACACAAAAATATGTTCCAACATCGGGTAGAAAAATTTGGTCCATACCAAAAATTTATTTTGGAAAATAAAGAAACGGGCGATTGCGTGAGCGTAGTCCCCGAGTGTGGTGCGTGCGTGCTGCAAGTGACGCTCGGCGGACAGGATATTCTCGACGGCTACCACACGCCCGAAGAGTTGGAGAAAATGTCTTGGAGCAAAAATGTGCTTCTTTTTCCGTTTCCCAATCGCCTCAAAGATGGAAAATATACGTTTGAAGGAAAAACTTACGAATATCCTATCAACAATGCGGACACTCAAAATGCGATTCATGGACACGGCAGGGCGCAGGCGATGGAGGTGACTGAAATCTTTGCCGATGAGCAGAGTGCTTTTATTACTTGCGCCTATCAAGATGCTGGACTTTCGCCGTCGTTTCCGTTTCCGCATCGCTTTGTGGTTACGTTTTCGTTGCTTGCGTCGCATCGGTTTGAGGTAGCAATGAGCTTGCACAACGAAGGCGCGAGCGAAATGCCAGCGGGCTTGGGTTGGCATCCGTATTTCAAATTGAACGACGATGTGGCTGATTTGAAAATGCAACTCCCTGACTGTCAGATGATTGAGATAGACGGGCGAATGTTGCCGACAGGCGCGCAAACGCCTTACAAAGATTTTGAAACGCTAAAAAATATCGGCGCAACGGTTTTGGACAACGGATTCACGATAAGCGACCGCGGCAAAAATGCCGAAATACGTTTGGTGGCTCCGCAAGGCGAGCTTCGGTATTGGCAGCAGACGGGCGAGCAAAAGTTCAATTTTGTGCAGATTTTTACGCCGCCGCACCGCAACTGCGTCGCCATAGAGCCGATGAGTTGCAACATTGACGCGTTCAATAATCAGGAAGGATTGGCGGTGCTAAAACCACAGGAACACGTCGGCGGCAGCTTTGGCGCGGCGTGGATAAAGGGATAATGACGCTTTTTTTGTTTTTTTATAAAAAATTGATAAACATTTTCTTAAATATTTTGTATGTTTGCGCTCGGTTTTTGAGATTAAAATTCTAATTTTCAGTTAGAAATGTGTGTAAAATGAATTACTCATTTTTCTTCATTCATTAGATTTTGGTTTTGAAAAAAATATTTTTATTCAATCATCATAAATTTTTGTCAAATATGTTCGGTAGCAAATCAAAAGAAGACAACAACAAAAACAGCTCCTCCGTGAGCGGCGGCGGCTCCAACCCCAACGCACTCAATAGTTTGGTAAAAGGCACGATAGTAGAAGGCACCGTTTCGTCGGAAAGCGACCTCCGCGTAGATGGCATCATAAAAGGGCTTCTGACGTGCAACTCAAAGGTAATCATCGGACCGACTGGCTCCGTCATCGGCGAAATAAAATGTGTCAATGCGATTATAGAGGGACATTTTGAGGGCAAACTTCGGGTGTCCGAATTGCTCAATGTCCGCGAAACAGCCGACGTAAAAGGCGATATTGTAACTAACAAACTGATAGTACAGTCGGGAGCTTCGTTCAACGTAATCTGCGACATGGGTACGACTACTCTTGGCACCAGCATAAACGCTCTAAAAGCAGGCAATGGACAACTCCACGAAGCAGGACAGCACAAAAAGTAAGCCAACTAAAAATCAAAATTCTTACTTGAAATATACCAGTATGGCGTTCCAGTTGGGAGGTATTATCCTCGTCGGGACGCTGGCTGGCAGGTGGTTGGACGGGCGACTGGCACTACAAACGCCAGTCTGCACTATTGTTTTGTCACTGCTTTCCGTCGCCGCAGGGCTTTATGTTTCTCTGAAAGACTTTATTCAACCACGATAAGAACCAAATGTCAGCTCGCACATTTTTACTCCAATTAGCCGCCCTTTCTTTATTTTTGGCGGCTTTGGTTGGCGTACTTCCTACTTTATTGCCCGCTTTGAGCGCGACGGATACTCGGTTCGCGCTCCAGACCGAATTGGTGTTTGCGCTGACTTGTGCGAGTATTTTTTGGGTCGGAAAGAAAACCGCTCGCAGCAGCAACAAAAACGCTTTTACGAATGCCGTAATGATTAGCCTTTTTGTCAAGATGATTGTGACGGCTTGTATGATTTTAGTTTTTAATAAACTCACACACCCGAGTTCTACTATTTTTTTGCTGCCGTTTTTTATAGTTTATCTCGGTTACACGATTTTCGAGGCATATTTTATGATACATTTAGGAAAAAAAAGTGTCTGACGCGGCTTTGCCGAACGGCAAATCAACGATTTTTCTTTATTCCTAAACACTATTCTTACATTAGACGTTTAAGGAATGTGTCTAAAATAAAATACTCATTTTTTCTGCTGAATTACAAATCACTGCGTTATTTTTTCGTTTCAACGCCTTGCGTTGCGCCTCAAAAATGTCTTGTTATTGATTGAATTTATTTGAAAATTAGAGTACCTTATTTTTTTTTCATTCCCAAGCGATACATATTTGAATATTTGAAATAATGATAGCAAAAAAGAATATTTTTACCATTCTACACGCCAAATTTCTGTCGGAGCATACGCGAGAAAAAGGCGAGGCGTTGGTCGTCAGGATTGCGGTAATAAGTTTTATTATCCATTTGCTGCTCATTGCGCTGGCGGAGTTGGGCATCTTGAATATGGGCGATGCGTCGGGTATGCTCAAAAATCCAATTATCGCTATTTATACGCCTTTTTCGTTTATCTTGATATATGAGGTCTATTTGTTGGTGTATTATCTGCCACGGTCTATCACGCGGTACATCGGAAAACAGTACGAAATCATTACGCTCATCGTGATTCGGCGTATTTTTAAAGACTTGTCCAAATTGGAGTTCACGCCCGACTGGTTTTTTGTAAAAAATGACTTGCAATTTACCTACGACATTGCGGCGGTGCTTGTTTTGTTCTTCTTAATCCTCGTTTTTTATCGCCTCAATCCTAAAAAGGTAATTGAGGAAGGCGAAGTACGTCCGCCTTCGCCCGAGATGGCGAAGTTTATAGAAACGAAAAAAGCGATTGCTACTTGTTTGGTGCCTATTTTTGTGGTGTTGGCAGCTTACAATTTCGGTCGCTGGACGTACGAAAATATCCTTTTCGGCAACTCGGTGGTAGGGACTATCAAAGATACGAACAAGATTTTTTTTGATGAATTTTTTACCGTTTTGATTCTGATTGACGTGCTGCTGCTCCTCATTTCGTTCCTCCACACGGACGAGTTCAACAAAGTTATTCGCAATTCCAGTTTTATCATTTCTACTATTTTGATAAAACTATCTTTCAGTATCGAAGGCGGACTCAATGCGATTTTGACTGTTGTGGCGGTGCTGATTGGGGTTATTGTGGTAGCTATTCACAACCAATACGACAAATTGCGGCAGTAAAATCGTGGCAGAAAAGTGTTGGAAGTTTGCAAAGAACGCTTAAACATCTAATTTTTTCAAAAAATTCTCCGCATTTTTTAAGTGCGTTTCGCGCTTGCTGCTGTCCATTTTGTCAAACGTATGCACCAACATTCCCAACCTCGGATTTTGTAAAAAAAACTGCCTTTGGGTGTGCATAAACCGCCAAAAAAGTCCGTCCCAAACGGGTTGCCAGTCGCCTTTTTTGAAGTTGCTCATCTTCATTAGATAGTTGCTGCCACTGATGTAGGGCTTGGTCGCCATCAAACCGCCGTCGGCAAATTGGCTCATGCCATACACATTCGTCACCATCACCCAATCGTAGGCATCTACAAACATTTCCATGAACCATCGATACACTTCGTTGGGGTCAAATTCGCAAAGCAACATAAAATTTCCCAATACCATCAACCGCTCAATATGGTGGCAATAACCCGTTTTCAACACGTTCTTTATCACCGTATCTATCGGCTCGATGCCCGTAGTGCCGTCCCAAAAACTCGGTGGTATTTTGCGGGTAAATTTCCAGTAATTCGTCGTGCGTTCTTGCGTGCCTTTGAGTTGATAAATAGCTCGGATAAACTCTCGCCAGCCGATAATTTGGCGCACAAAACCTTCGGTGGAGTTGAGCGAAATATTATTTTCTTGGGCGTATTGCAGCGTTTTATTTATCACTTCTTGCGGCGTGATAAGCCCAATGTTGAGCATCGGCGTGAGGATACTGTGGTGCAAAATAATTTCATTTTCCACCATCGCATCTTCATATTCGCCAAACTCACTGAATCTTTTTTGCAAAAATTGCTCCAACCAAACGTCCGTTTCCTCATAATTGGAAGGGTAAATAAAATGCGGATTGGCTTCGCCGTAATTGTTTTTAAAGTTCGTTTCTACATAATGTATCGCCTCTTTGTAATGTGTATTTATGGCTGGAAACGTAGTTGTAGGGGGCGTTTTATCCTTTGGGTATTTCAAGCGGTTGTCGGCATCGTAGCTCCATTTACCGCCAAGTGGTTTGTCTTTTCCCTCTATTAAAATACCTAATTTTTTTCGCTGATGAATATAAAAATCCGTCTGAAAATATTTAGTTTTACCTACAAAAAAAGCGGTAACATCGGTTTCGGAATTAATAAAAAGCGGCGAAGTAGATTTTTGCAACGCTATATTATTTTTGGCTGCCGCCGCTTTCATTCGCCTTTCCAACATATAGTCGGTGCTGTCGTTATATACTATTGCGCCAATATTTTGCGAAGCCAAATGCGGTATTAATTTTCTAATATCGCTGTTTTCATTTTGTGCATCAATGTAGTGAACGGCGATATTTTTTTGCGCTAAATAAGCCGCATAAAACTGCATACTGGCGCGGTGCAACACCAATTTTTGTTTGTGAAAATTATATTGACTAAAAAATAAATATTCCTCCACGATATAGGCGGTATCTATGTTTTCGAGTATTTTATTTTCCTTAAATAATTGGTGCGGAAATATGAGTGCTACCGATTTCATTGTTTTATTTTGTTTTATTTCTGCTGCATTTTTCGCTGCAATATTTTACTTCGTCCCATACTTTTTCCCACTTTTTTCGCCAAGAAAAAGGACGCTTACATACAACACAAATTTTTTGTGGGAGGTTTTCTTTTTTGATATTTTTCATCATTTATGGACTGATAATTAGCGAATATCGAAGCGTGGGCAGCTTCTACCCTTGCACGTAGGCAACGGTTTTTTCGGCAAAAAACGGTTCGGGAAAATATTTTTGAATCGGGTACAACTCAATGTATTCCTTGCGACCGATGGCGGAGATTTCGGGTTTTAGATTGCCGCCTTTGAGTGCCAAAATGCCGTTGGGAAGTTCGTGGATATGTTTTTTGCGAAGCAAAGGGCGACTCCAAGCGATGAGCTTCTCGAACTCTGCCACTGCTCGCGTGACCACAAAATCGTATTTCAGCTTTGGCATTTCCTCCGCTCGCTTATGAAAAGCCTCCACATTAGAAAGCTCCAAAGCCTCCGCTATCGCCTTGACGACCGTGATTTTTTTGCCGATGCTATCCACTAATGTAAATTGTGTATCAGGATAAAAAATCGCCAACGGAATACCCGGAAAGCCGCCACCCGTCCCCAAATCCAGTACATTGGCACCGCTTTGGAAAGGCATCACGCGCACAATCGCCAACGAATGAAGAACGTGATGGAGCATCATATTTTCAATATCTTTCCTCGACACCACATTGATTTTTTCGTTCCACTCGCTGTAAAGAGGCAGCAGCCGCTCCATGCGCTCCACCTGACTCGGCGATAATTGCGGAAAATACTTCAAAAGTGTTTGCATCGGATTGGGATTTTTATCCACAAAAAATAGGATTGGTTTTTCAAGGCGTTCCTAATGAATGAAGAAAAAATAAAATACTCAATTATTTCCAATCAATTCAATCAATAACAAGGCATTTTTGAGGCGCAACGCAGGGCGTTGAAACGAAAAAATAACGCAGTGATTGGTTGTAATTGAGCAAAAAAAATAAGTAGTTTATTTAAGACGCGTTCCTAAACCACATTTCTGGCTTTTTTGCCCAACATTCCAGCCGGAACTTCGATGTAGGCGCGCGCGGTCGGCGTTTGTAACAAATCGTGCAAGATTTCTTTGGCTCTAAAAAGCTGTGCTTTCACCGTCCCGAGCGGAATATCCAATTCCTCGGCGATTTCTTCGTAGCTCAACTCCTCAAAAAAGCGCAGCTCTATCATCAGTCTGTACTTTGGATTGAGTTTATTCAGCACATGGCGCATGAGCTGCACCCGTTGTTCGCGGATAAATTTTTCTTCGGGGTCAAGCTGGGCAGCCCGAAGATTATTGGCGTAGTCGTGTTCGCTGTTCGGCACGACGGGGTCGTCAATCGAGAGCAAATGCAGCCTTTTTTTCCGAATATGGTCAATACAGTTGTTGATAGCGATTTTGAAGAGCCAAGTGCTGAACGCAAAGCGCGGCACATAACTTTCGAGTTTGTTGAAGGCTTTTCCGAAGGCTTCGAGGGTCAAGTCGTCTGCATCGTCGCGATTGTTCACCATTTTGAGCATCGTGAGGAACACGGAATGGCGATAGCGTTCCATGAGTTCTGCATACGCCCGTTGGTCGCCCAAAATTGCGTCTTGCACCAACGAATAATCGTCGATAGATTTTAGAGAGAGTCTTTCTTTCACTTCCATTTATTGGTACGACTAAAAAATAAAACGGGGGCAAATACCGCATAAAAGCCCACATACAAAAAGTCCAACAAGGGTATCCACACTATGAGATGTGGTTCGCGCAACTTTTTTAAAATACGTCCGTATAAAAACCAGACGACCGCCATTCGCACTGCATAAAATGTTACGGCAAACATTGTGCTAAACTTTAAAGCGCACAAAATAAGTGCGCTAAAGTAATGAAAAAAATGACTGGTCGAAACCGCGCCGAGCAAAATTTTGTGCTTCGTTGCGTAGTGTTTTCCAGTTGTGAGATGTCGGCTTTTTTGTCTATAAAACTGCGCCCAAGTCTGCTTGGGTGCTGATAAAACAAAGGTTTTGGGGTCTAAAACTATTCGTGTGTTGTCGGCATTTGCCACATCTCTCACGAAGAGGTCATCGTCGCCCGAAGCGATATGTTGGTGCTTCGCAAAGCCATTATTTTTCTTAAATATATATTTTTTATATATTAAATTTCTACCTACTCCCATGTAAGGAATCCCTGCCAAAGCGAAAGAAAAATACTGCATCGCCGTCTGCACGGTTTCAAAACGTATAAATTTGTTCAAAAAACTGGCTTCTTCCCGATAAGGTCCGTATCCCAAACTGATTTCGGCGGCGGGTTCAGCGAGGCTGGCTTGCATCTTCCGCAACCACAAGTCGCTCGTGGGGCGGCAATCGGCATCTGTGAGCAATACAACGTCGTATTGAGCGGCTTCGATGCCTTGCGCTACCACATATTTTTTTCCAATCTGCTCCTTGGGCTTATCCCAAACGTTTATTATCCGAAAGTTAGTGTGTTTCGCCTGAAAAGATAAGCCTACGGCTTCGGTATCGTCAGTAGATGCGTCATTTACGAGCAAAATTTCAAAGCGCGGATAGGCTTGATGTATGACAAAAGGTAGGTTTTTTCTCAAATTCTCTGCTTCGTTGCGCGCACAAATTATAATAGAAACTGGCTGCTCAAAGTCCGCCACACCTGCCAAATAGTCCGATTTTTTATTCCAAAAAGCTAATTTGCTAAATATAAACAACCAAAACAACAGTTGGACAACAGTAGCAATGCAGAAAATGATAAAAACAAAATAAAGTATATTTTGTGACATAAATAAAAAATCTAAATGCTGCTGTTTGCCTACGATTTTCTTCCTCTAACACTCTATCGGTTTGCTGCTTGGCGAAGGTGGCGATTTTACCACAAATATTGATGCAGAGAACCAATATTTGATTAACCACAAAACTGTATGCGGAGAGTGAAACCGCCACCTTTGCCAAGCAGCTGTTAAGTGCTGGCGTTTTTATCCACAGGATTTAAAAACTAAACTCAAATAATTTTCCTTCATCACCTGAATCATTTAATGTCAGACAGATCTCTTTATCAGTAAAAGTTTGAAGAATTTCACTTGGTATATCGTGTTCAATTGAAGTGAAGATATATTGTAGATTGTTTTCTAAACAATGTCTTCTTACTATATTGATAAAATTGGTTTTCTTTCTATTGTCTAAACCTTCAAGTGCACCGTCATGATATACAAAACGATAAAAAGACTTTTTATGATAAGCAATCAAAACAGCTAAATCAAAAGAAATGCAGAGCATTTTTTGATATGTATTCCCTTTTCCTTCGGCAGTTATATCAACTTCATTCTCTTTGGTTACCTCAACAATGAACTCAACATTACCTTTCTTGTTTTGCTTTGTGTAAATTACGGCAGGTGTATTGAAAATGTATTTGAAAATATTGTAAAACATTCTCTTAATTTCTGAATAAAATATATTGTCATTGCCTCTAATAGCTAACTGTATTTCTTCTTTAATTCTTTCTAATGTTTCGTTATGTTTTTTTATTTCTTGATTAAAAACTTCAATCTTGTCTATACTTTTTAACTTCTCATCAAGCCTTGATATTTCACCTTCACCTTTTGTTAAATCAATCTGATATGATTTGAATTTTTTGAAAGAATCTTTGTCCTTGAGAACTGAAAGAATTTGATTTCTCTTGTTGTCATAGCTCTGCAATAAAGCTCTAATATCTTTTAATTGCTTTGTCAGAGTAACAATTTTTTCTTCAAGGTATTTGTTACGCTCCTCGGTTATACGCTTGTTAAATTCTTCTAGAGATTTGTAATCTTTTACAAGGTTATCAGGGAAAAATATTTTAGTTTCAGCATAGATTCCTTTTAACTGGTCAATATCAAACGAAATATTTTGCGTGAATGATTGTTTTGTTTTATCTAAATCAAACTCCAAATTGTATTCAGTTGAATTCAATTCTGCAATTTTACTTTCTACATCTTCGACAAGTTCTTTATTTAAGTTTCTTTCTTGTTGATAAAAATTAAAATTATCAATTTGCTCCTGCAATTCTTTTTGTTCTGATGTTTTTAAATCAATGGCACCTTTTATTTTATCTACTTCCTCTGTGTCAACTGCAAACTTATTTTTTAAATTATTTATAAAATTTTTTTGTTCAGTTACATTTTTGTCAGCTTTATATTTGTCTGTTAATAAATTACCATCAAAGCCAAGTAAATCAAACATGAAAGGTTTCCAGTTTATGTCTGTTCCTTTAGAAAACTTTGAAAGTTGAAAAACGTCATTATAGTCTTTTTGTGAACGTAAAAAGTAAGTCACAGATTTTCTGTGTGGCCATTGTTTCAGAATATCAAAAGCTAAATAGTCATTAAGAGCAATGCCTGCTTTATCAAAACCGATATTGAGTTTGTCCCAATTTTCTTCATTCAAAAGAGTAGTTGAAACTTTGGTTAACTTGAATGAAATTTTTGTAGGTGTATCAACAACTCGTTTTATCGTTAGATATTCTCCGGAATTTAAATATATTTCTAGAAAGAGAACATAACCAGAAAATTTTTCTTGATATTTTTTGAAGATGTGTTCTTCTTTAACTTCCTTTAAAAGCATAAAGTCAATAACAGCAATCAATGTAGTCTTCCCTAGATTGTGAGAATCCTTGTTGAGGTCAAGTTTCTTGGTAACTTTAGCCAAAACAAGGTTTAGCCCATCGTTGAAAACGATGTTTTTAAAACTTTTATTTGCATATAATTGGCTAAGTTTCATTTGATAAATTCTATTGTGTCAATGTCTTTATGATAATCAATTTTTCCTAAAATGTAAAGAAAGCTAAGTGTAGGAATGAACACATCCTTAGCACTTTTACCTCTTGCTAGAATTACCTTCTCTAACAGTTCATCATATTTTATTGCACCTTCTTCTTTAATGATATTAAGAATCACTCCGCCTAAATTTAGCAGAGAAAGATTTAGGTCAAGATATTTGTGAGGTGCTATCATGTTGTCTTTCCTATGTCGCAGTTAAAATACATAAAATGCAAAAATACCCTTACAATTCTTCTTACATTTCTTAGTCTGCCTTCATTATTTTCCACGGTGTAGGTAATAAGGTGTTCAAGAATAAGTTCAAATTCGTTGAACCGATTTCGTTCAATTGTTATTACTGCCTGTAAATCACTTACTGTGTTTGAATACATTTTCATGTATGATTCGTTCTTTGGGTCACGAAGAAATTTTTCGATTTCCTCAAAGTATTGAAGTGAATGGCTCTTCAAAAACTCAAAGTAATCTTTGCCTAAATTATTTAATTCATTTTTCTTCTCTTTGTCAATTACAGTGAAAGAGGTAATGTAACTTTTTGCCTCTGTTGAAATGGTTTTGCTCTGCTCTGAAAAAACAATTATTACATCTCTCAATTCCTTTTCGTAAAAACGAAGCGGAGCTTGAAATTTGTAAAGCCCAAATTGGTAAGCTATGTGAGAATAGTCGCTTAAGTATGTGTCAATTTGCTCTCTTCCGATTATTTCAGTGTTAGTAATTCCGATTCCGTCTTGTAACTTTTTTACGATTACTGGATGAGTTCCTCCTGATAGTTTTCTATTGGTAAAGATTATGTAATTGTCAAAGGGCGTAGTTTTCATTACCTCTTTGAGTCGTGTGATTTCCTTTGACAAAACACTTGATTGATTAACAGAAAAATTGTTGTCAGAACAACTGGCATTTAGAACTTTCGTGTGCTTTGCTTGAAGGTTAAAAGTTCCCTTCCAAGGTGCAACTTTTGACGGAAAATAATCTGCTGTCCCAGTGAACCAACTATCTTTTGCACCGTCTTTGCCAACCGAAAAAGTCTTACAGCCAATGCCTAAAACCTCTTTCCCGATACGTATGGCAAGGTTTTCAAACTCTTCAGCTGTTAGATTTTCGTATGGGTATTGGTTCATTTGTCAATTTAATTATTACAAGTTCAAAGATACTTTAATTTATGTTTTCTGTTGTAAAACTGATGATTTTCTGTCAACAAGTTGCCGATTGTGCCGTCCGCTACGCTTGCACCTATCCGTCGGATTGGTTGCCAACATAAAGCTGGGCGCATCGTTTGCTGTGCGGACAATATTCTCAATCCTGAATCATTTTTGACGAAAATAGTTCAAAAAGTGACATCTTTTAAGTCCACGATATTTCTACCGTTTGCTTCAAGTCGGGGTGCAAACTGGCTGCCACAGGGCAGGCGTGCGCTGCCTTTTCGAGAATTTTTTGCTCGATTTCGGTGTAGCCGTTGGCAGGCATTGTTATTTTTACGATGATTTCAGCAATCCGACGGCGCGGGTCGCTGACCATTATTTTAGTGACTTCGACAGTCGCTCCGTCCATATTGATTTGCTTGCGGCGCGCCACTATTCCCATAGTCGTCAGAGCGCAAGTGCCGAGCGCAGCCGCCACCAAATCCGTAGGAGAGAAGGCTTCGCCCCTGCCTTCGTTGTCGGTAGGTGCGTCGGTCAAGATGCTGGTTTGCGATTGCAGATGCGTAGATGTGCAGCGCAAGTCGCCGTTATAGATTATTTTTGCTGTCATTTGTTTACTTTATTTTCACTTCAAAGTTTGGAACGCTTTTAAGCCACAATCTAAAAAATCTTTGTAAGTTGTGACATCGGGCGTGTAAGCAGTTGGGCGCGTGAGGAGCGTTGTTCCATCGTTGTGCATCAAAATATAATATGGTTGCGACGAAGTTCCAAAATTATTTATTTGGAAAGATGCCCATTTTCGTCCCTTGTCGCGAATCCGCTCGTTGTTATTTTTGTCCAATAAATACTTTTGTTTGTCGTCAGGGAAAAGCCGCTCGCGGTCATCAACGTAAAGCGACACTACTACATAATCATCTTTCAAATATTTTAAAATTTCAGGTTTTACCCACACATTCTCCTCCATTTTACGACAATTAACGCAACCATATCCCGTAAAATCCACAAAAAGCGGTTTATTGAGTGCTTTTGCTCGCGCCAAACCTTCATCAAAATCGTGGTAGCAATCCAGTCCGTGCGGACAGCCTTTCGGTCCATAAATACTGTAATGGACAGGCGGCGCAAGTCCGCTCAACAGCGTCAGCGGCTTGTAAGTGAATCCGGAAGCCAAATAAATGACAAAAAGAACAGACAAAGTACCAATTATCTTTCGACCATTGCCAACTTTTTGGTTCGGATTGTCGTGCGGAAAACGAATCAATCCAAAATGATAGGCTGCCAAAAGTAGAAAAATAAGTATCCACAGTCCGATAAAAACTTCGTATTTCATCAGCCCCCAGTGGCGAACCATGTCGGCAGTAGAGAAAAATTTGAGTGCCAATGCCAGCTCCAAAAATCCAAGTGTTACTTTCACATTCGTGAGCCACGAACCCGATTTGGGCAGCGAACTCAACCAACCCGGAAAAGCCGCAAATAGCCCAAACGGCAACGCCAAAGCCAACGAAAACCCAAACATTCCCGCCAAAGGCTTTGTCGGGATAAGGTTGAAAAGTAGTCCGTCCACGTTCTGCACGGTCTGCACCAAAAGCGTGCCGATGATGGGTCCAGTGCAAGAAAAAGACACCAAAGAAAGCGTGAAAGCCATAAAAAATATGCCAATTAAGCCGCCTTGATTGGAGGCTTGGTCGGTTTTGGTCGTCCAACTGCTCGGCAGCGTAATCTCGTAATAGCCAAAAAAGGAAAAAGCAAAAATGACAAAAATAACAAAAAATGCCAAATTGAAATACATATCGGTGGACATTTCATTGAGAATCGTCGGTCCGAACATACTTGTCAAAACAATCCCGATTGTGACATAGATAAAAATAATCGAAAGCCCGTAAATCACGGCGTTGCGTATTCCAGTCGCCTTGTCGATGCTGCTTTTGGTGAAATAACTAACGGTAAGTGGTATCATCGGAAACACGCAGGGCGTAAGCAAAGCCAACAATCCACCCAAAAACCCAAGAATAAATATCCAAAACAGGCTGTCCGAACTGCTACCACCGACTGCTGCGCCACAATCACGGACGAATTTGTTGGCATCAATCGCTCGTTTGGAATCGAAAGTGCCTTGCATGGCTGCGTCTGCGGCGGGTGTTGGATTTTTTTCGTCGCTAACGGGAGAAGTAGGCGGTTCGGCAGCCGTTTTTGCCGCAGGCAGTCGAAACGAAAAATCCACGTCTTCGGGCGGCAGGCACATTTTGTCGTTGCAGGTCATAAAAGTCAGATAGCCTTCGATGGGCTTTGACGGGTCGCTCGCTTTTATTTTTTGGGTAAAAATACCGTCGTGATAAAATTTTATCAACTTCATTCCGAACACTTTATCGTCCACTTCCTTTCGTCCGCCCGACTCTTCGGCTTTGCCGACGAGCTGAAAATGCGGATTTTTTTTATCCTCTTTGAACGAGAACGAAGTCCGCACGGGACCGTCATCGCTCGTCAAAAACTGGGAATAGACCGTCCAACCTTCGTCGATTTTGGCAGTAAAAACCAATTCATACTCGTCGCCGCCGACGCTTCGGCTGTCGAAAGTCCATTTTACGGGTTTGGGCTGCGCCGTCGCTGCGAAAGTAGAAAGCAACAAAACTATAGCAAAAAAAAGGCGTTGTATCATTTGAATTTTTAAAGATTTTAGTACAGTCAAAGGACTAAAAATAATGCACAAATAACGTAAAAAAAAGCGGAACTAAAAAATATTCTTCGGCAGGAAGTAATTTAGGAATGAATAAAAAATGAGTATTTTATTTTAGACGCGTTTCTTATCTCAAAAAACCGCTTTTTTTGAGTGTCAAAGCGTATTTATAAGCATAAATTACTATATTTGCCTTTTGGTAAATGTCTTAATTTTTTTTCCAAATAAAATTTTAGTTAATTTTACATAAAAATCTAAAAACCAATGAATTACATAACTTTTTTTCGCTGCTTTATTGCCTTGATTGTGAGTTTGTGGTGTTGCACAATATCGGAGGCACAAAACGCGCCCGATACAAGAATTTCGTCCGCCTTCGACGCGCAGACAATCCAGCAAATGTCCGCACCGCAGCTCGCGCAATGGACTTACGAACTCGACAACGGGTGGTTTTTGACCGAGATGCCCAAAGAAAAAGGCAACCTTTCAGATTATCCAACCATACAACTAGCTGACAATCAAAATATTAACATAGTTTTTTTGCTAAAAAATAAAATCGTTCAACGGCATAAAACGAAACTCAACTCCTATCATATTGCAGGCACCCAACAATTACTCGTCTTGCGCTCGCAGGACGATGTCGGAGCAGAAAATAACGCTTTGCGCCACTAAATATCCTACGGTTGGAAGATTTTTTTAAACTTTTATAAGTTTGTTTATGAAAAACATTATTATCATCTCTTACAGCTTGGCTTTTTTATTTTTTTCACAAAAAATCCTTGCGCAAAATTATAATATGACCGCCGCGCTTACGTCTGTGAGTTCCTGCGGCGGCTTCTTCAACGACAGTGGCGGCACGACTGGCTTTTACGGTCCGAATCAAGACTTCGTCACCACCATTTGCGCCAACGGAACGAGCGGCACGCACGTCCGACTTACTTTTCAGAGCATCGACCTGAAAGCGGGCGACCAGCTTTGTTTTTACGACGGTACTTCCGTCAATGCGCCGCTCATCTCTTGCTCCGACTCGCTGCCGTCGCAAATAATTATCCAAGCGTCTGCCGCCAATACTTCGGGCTGCATTACCGTCAAGTTTCACTCCGACGCGTCGGACGAAGCATCGGGTTGGGTCGCCAGCATCGGCTGCGTCCCTGCCTGCCAGATATTCAAAGCTGTCATTGTTTCGACCACGCCAGTCGTCGTGCCAGCCGACACAGGTTGGATTGATGTTTGTCCCCGAAAAAATATTTTATTCAGCGGGAAAGGCAGTTATCCTCAAAATGACCAAGTCTATCACCAATCGGACTCTACTTCGATTTTTGAATGGAACTTTGGGGACGGCACGCCCAACAAGTTCGGGCTGATAGTCAATCACATCTACTCCGATGCAGGCGGATATTACGCTTCGCTAAAAATAACAGACAAATTCGGCTGCACCAACACCAACTATATCTACCAGCGCGTGCGGGTTTCGACAAGACCGAAGTTTGATTTGGGACAAATCCCGAATAATATTTGTCAAGGCGATTCGATTTCACTCAAAGCCTTCATCGGCGACTCTACCCAAACGGGAAATGTATTTATCAATCCCACGCAGGGCAGCTTTTCGGTAGGGGCTGTTCGCTCCGATTCGTTGGCGTTGCCCGACGGCGACGGCAGTTCCTACACGACGAGTATTAATTTTAAAGATTTTTCGCCCGGACAATTATTGACCAACATCAGCGATTTGGAAAGCATTTGTGTTAATATCGAACACTCATGGCTGCGGGACTTGGAGATTTCTCTCAAATGCCCAGACGGCACAAAAGTAATCCTCCACAACCACGCAGGACAAACTGGCGGCAGACTTTTTTTGGGCGAACCTGTGGTCGGGGACGGCGTAAATCCTACGCCGGGCGTAGGTTATAATTATTGTTGGACTTCGGCAGGACAAAAAACATGGCTTCAATGGGCAAACTCCAATCCGTCGGCGCAGGAACTCCCTGCGGGCGATTATAAATCCTTTCAGCCACTGACCAATTTCATCGGCTGCCCCCTCAACGGCGACTGGTCTATTACCGTCAAAGACCTTTGGGCGGTGGACAATGGCTATATCTTTAATTGGAGCGTCAATTTCAAATCTTCTCTTTATCCGAAGATTGAAAAATTTACACCTACTTTGGTCACGCACTCGTGGATAGACAATCCGAGTGTTCTATTCAATCAAAACGACAGTATTCTCGCCAAACCGCAGTTTGCAGGCACTTCGGCATATACCTACAGCGTAAAAGATAATTTTGGTTGCGTCTATGACACCGCTCTTGCTGTCACGGTGCTGCCCGCCACGCACCCACAATGCTACAAATGCCAGAATCTCATTTTACCGCTCCGCGATACCGCTTTGTGCGGCAGCGATACTGTCAAGTTAGATGCTACTTTCACAGGTGCTTTGGTTCAGAGTATTCCATTTGCAGCTTTCCCGCAGTTCAGATTTGGCTTCGCAAATGCGCCACCCGCCAACCCATACCTATCTGTGATTGACGTGAGCAGTATCAGTCCGTCCATCATCAGCGATAGTCTGCAAATAGAATCGGTCTGTATGGACATCAACACGGACTACGACGGCGATCTACAGATTTATTTGCAAGCACCGTCGGGGCAGTCCATCGAACTGACGACCAACAACGGCGGCGGCGGCGATAACTACACCAACACCTGTTTCAAACCAACAGCCACTACGTCGGTCAAAACAGGCACAGCACCCTTTACGGGAGATTTTAAACCAGAGGGCGTTTGGGCGAGCCTCACTGGTGCAAACGTAGTAGGACAGTGGAAACTCAAAGTTGGTGACGGCTTCGGTCCTAATAACTTTGGACTCATCAAATCATGGGCAATTACCTTCAAGACTACCAACAAAGTCAGCTACTCGTGGTCGCCCAATACAGCCATCGCCTGTACGGACTGCCCAACGCCCAAAGTCCTACCGACCCAAAGCACCAACTACGTCCTGACCACCAACGACAATTACGGCTGCATACATCGCGACACCGCACGCATCAGCATAGTGTCTGAATTTGCAGCACCAGTCATCGCCTGCCAACCCGTCACGCAGGCAGGACAAATGACGTATTCATGGTCAGCGGTGCCGGGCAGTACTTCGTATGAAGTCAATATCAACGGCGGCGGCTGGACGGCTGCCAACGGCAATCTTTCTCACAGCGTCAATGGTCTAAATGCAGGCGATATAGTCACGATTCAGGTTCGGATAGCAGCAAGTCAGTCACTCTGTCCGGCAGCGGTCGGAAGTACCTCTTGCACCTACTTCTTCTGTCCGCTCGCAGCTACTTTGAGCCAAACTACGCAGCCATCTTGCTTCAACACCAACGACGGAACGGCTACTATCCTCGCCAACAACGGCATAGGCGGAGTCACTTTTTTCATTGATGGGCAAGCCAATGGCAGCAACACCACTTTCAGCAATCTGAACGCAGGCGCACATATTTTGGTCGTAAAAGACGGGACGGGCTGTACCGATACGTTGGCATTTTCTCTATCTGCTCCCAATCCTATCATGTTAAATATCAGCATCATAGACTCCGTCAGATGTTTTGGCGATGCCAATGGGAAAATTACGGCTCTCGCGTCGGGAGGCACAGGTGCATTGGATTACCTCTGGACGAGCAACGGCTCCGCAACCCCTACGCTGCCCAACGTTGGAGCAGGAACATATATATTATCCGTAAAAGATGCCAAAAATTGTGAAATAAAAGATACCATTTTTGTCACTCAACCCGCGCTTTTGCAGCTTGCTTTGCAGCAAGATTCCGTAAAATGTTTCGGAGAAAAAACAGGAAAAATTTTCTCCCAAAGCAATGGCGGCTCGCCAAGTTATCAATATCTTTGGAGCAATGGCGAAACAACTCCCAATTTAGATTCTGCCCTATCGGGCAATTATTTACTCACCGTAACCGATGCGCACGGGTGCAAGCAAGTTCAGTCCGCCACAGTGCTGCAACCCACTCCGATTTTATTTGCGAAAGACTCAACGACCGTCGCCTGCAATGGCGGCTCGAATGGTGTGGCATCTGTCTTTCCCAATGGCGGCTCGTCGCCATACAGCTACAAATGGAACGACCCGCTCGCCCAATCCACACCAGTAGCGACCAGCCTGCAAGCAGGATTCTATCAATGCAGCATCACCGATGCCCGTAATTGTCAGGTAGTGGCGCAGGTAATTATCAACGAAAATACGACAATGAGCTTATCGCCGGACACAAAAAGCGCAAAATGCTCGTATAGTGCGGACGGAAAAGCGGCGGTCGTAGTCCTTAACGGCTTACGTCCATTGAGCTTCAAATGGAACGATGCTGCATCACAAACAGACAGTGTTGCAGTGGGGCTTCTTGCAGGTAATTATTTCGTTACCGTCACCGACGCTTTGGGTTGTATGCGGATTTCGCAGGTGACGGTGGCTGCGCCTGCACCAATATCGGCACAGTTTTTAGCCAAAAATCCACTTTGTTTTGGTAGCAACGACGGCAGCGCAGCCGTTAATGTCAGTAATGGGGTAGGAAATTTGACGTATCAGTGGAATGACAATCAGACCCAAACTACGGCATCAGCCAATAATCTTGCTGCTGGTACTTACACAGTTACCGTCCAAGATGCCAACGGCTGTATTTTTAAGGATAGCGTTTCGATTGCGGCTCCGTCCGCACTAAAAATTGATAGTGTTCGTACTGCCGCCGCTTTGTGTTTTGGAGAAAATAATGGCAATGCGCAAGTATTTCCGCAAGGCGGCACCAAACCTTACAACTATCAGTGGAACGATGCGTTGGGACAGATTCAAAATCCTGCCGTACAACTTTCCGCAGGAAATTATCAGGTTACAATAACGGACAAAAACGGTTGTTTGCAAGTAAGTTCCGTGAGTGTTATCGAGCCGCAAGTGTTGTCTGCAACCATCAGCTCGGTCGCCGTCCGATGTTTTGGGGGAAATGACGGAAAAGCAACCGTACTCGTCAATGGCGGCACTGCAAATTACAACTACAAGTGGGAAAATAACCAAAATACGGCGACCGGTACAGGATTCGCAGTAGGAGAACACTACGTCACCGTCACCGACGGAAATGGCTGCACAGTGATGGATAGTATCTTCATCAGTCAGCCCGCCACTGCCGTAAAAGCAAGTGTTTTGCAGTCAAAATTAGCTTGTTTTGGCGCAAGCGGAGGTGAAGCAATCGCCAACGCATCAGGTGGAACAGGAATAAATTACAGCTACAAATGGAGTGATTTGAATGCCACGCCACTCAATAGCGACGTGACCGCAGGTTTTTATTCTGTCACAGCGACCGACCAAAACGGCTGCAATGGAAGCGACACCATTACTATCAAACAATTAGAGGAAATAAAAATATCAAGTGTCATCAAGATTCCGCCGACTTGCTTTGGCGAAGCAAGCGGAAAATTAGGCATCAACATCGTAAAAGGCGGCATCGGCAACGGCATACTTTCTAATTACGACTACATCTGGGACGTAGCGGGAAGCGGCGACACTACTATTATTAGCAATCTTTTGGGCGGAAAAAGTTACCTCGTCACGGTCGTAGATGCGCAAGGCTGCAAGGGGACGAGCAGTATATTTTTGGAGCAACCCCTACCGATGAAGTTGGCTACCGAAAGCCGCCCAACGCGTTGTTTTGGAAATAAAGACGGCGAAGCGACCATTACCAATGTGGCAGGTGGCACTCCCAACTACAAATATTTGTGGGACGCAACGGCAAACAACCAGACCACTCCTACCGCCAGCAATCTGCAAGCAGGTACTTATCGAGTAATCATTACAGACCTGATTGGTTGCAAAATTGATACCACCGTCGTGGTCGCGCAGCCGACAGCTTTAAAAGTTGGTAAAATAGACATCAAGATTGGCGACTGCCTCGGCGATAGCAAGGGCGAGATAAAAGCCAACGTAGCAGGCGGCGCAGGCGGCTACCGATATATTTGGAGCAACGGAGATACGACGCTTTCTATCAAAAATCTGCGCGCAGGCAATTATCAACTGTCTGTGACTGACCAAAACGGCTGTCTGGCTACCGCAATAGCAGAAATAAAGCAACCCGTCGCCTTGTTGGCAACGGCGACTCACCAAAATATTACTTGTTTTGGCGAGCGCGACGGCTCTATTTCGGTCGCACCCAATGGTGGTTCGCCACCGTATATGTTCAGTTTGGACGGCATTAGTTTCAATGGCGCATACGTTATTTCGGGCTTGAAAGCTGGCAAATACGCCGTTACTGTCCGCGACGCAAAAGGCTGTTTGACGGCTGCGCAAGCAGAACTGACCCAACCAGACACCTTCAAAGTCAATGCAGGAATTGACCAAAGCATCAACTGGGGCGAAAGCACGCAACTGTCGGCAACGACCAAAAATAGTTTTGGTGCAGTCAATTTTGTATGGACGGCTCCTTACGGCGGTATTTTGAGCTGCGAAAATTGTCAAAATCCAGTCGCCAAGCCGCCTTACACTGCCGACTTCAAAGTAGTCGCTACGGACGCAAACGGCTGTACCGCGAGCGATTATGTAAGATTGATTGTAACCAAAAACTCAAAAGTTGCTGTTCCGACGGGCTTTTCGCCCAATGGAGATTTTGAAAACGATCTGCTTTCTGTCTATGGACGCGAAGGCACGACGGCAAAGACTTTCCGCGTATTCGACCGCTGGGGCAATCTGCTCTATGCCGTCGAAAACTTCAAAGTCAATGACTCGACCGTAGGCTGGGACGGGACATTCAGAGGTCAAAACATGGAAATCGGCACTTACGTCTGGTATTTGGAAGTCGAATATCCAGACGCGACCAAAGAATTTTTGAAAGGCGACGTACAATTATTGCGGTAGGAGGGAAGAGAAATATTTAGTGAAAGTATAAACTCAACGAGTAGTTTTTGGGGAATAAAATTGATTTCAATCTTAAAATTTGTATTTTATAATATGGTTCACAACCTAACATATTCAACAAGTATTTTTGAATCTTTGGGAGTTCTTTCAAGTTTCAATATTACCGAAACTATTTGGGAGAAATACGAGAAATTTGCAATTTCAAAAATCAAGGACTCTACGCTCAAGCTCAGAGGCTCGCTTTATAATCTTAAAGAATTAAGCCCAGTCGAGGCATCGAATGAGTTAAATGCAGTCAGCCCTTTGATACTTATTTTGTCAAAATTAAAAACGGCTATAGAACGCATTGACGACAGAAAGTTTGACGAATATAAAACTGCGGCTTTAGATTTTTTAGAGTTGATTGATTTTTTGTATTCTAATCTTCAGGATTTAGCCGACACTCACAGTTCCTACGAGCTATCCAAACCAGTTTTAGCAACCGACTGGGACGGCAGGGAAGACGAACATTGGAACAACTACTAACAGATATGAAATATACGCAAGGCGACATTGTTCTGCTGCACTATCCTTTTACCGACCTTTCGAAATAGGTAAGACAGTGAACACAATGCTTTACGAATACATAGTGATATGCGAAAAAACTAAATAAAAACAACAGTATAGCAGACGAAATTTTGCCATCAAACACACCCAAAAACAAACATTTTAAAATTCAATTTTTAGAAAATGAAAAAAATATTATTTCAACTATTTATTTTTAATGCCTTGTTGGTCAATGTATTAGAAGCGCAAGACCCTTATTTTTCGCAATTTTATGCTGCGCCAGCGCAGCTCAATCCTGCTATGACGGGCGTTTTTCAGGGCAGCTGGCGCGCCTCTGCCAACTACCGCGACCAATGGTCGAGCATCTTGGGGGCTAACCCTTTTCGTACCATTCACGCCGCCGCAGACTTGCGCTATAACACCGTCGATGACGACTATTTTGCCGTGGGCATCACGGCACTCCGCGACGAAGCGGGAAGCTCTCGCTTTTCACAGACAAAAGGTGGTTTGAGCGTCAGCTACCTCAAGCAGCTCGGCGGCAGTCGCTACCGCAGCGACGCGCAATATTTGGTGGGCGGAGCGCAAATTGGGTTCGGGCAGCAAGCAATTCAAGCTGGAAGATTGTGGTTCGGACGACAGTTCGACCCCATCACAGAGTCCGTCAATACCTCGCTTCCGAGTGGCGAAAGTTTTGGCACTGGCTTGACGAGCAAAACCTATACTGACCTCAGCGCAGGCTTGCTGTGGTACGGACTTTTCGATGATAATTTGAGTTTTTACGCTGGCGGTAGCCTCTGGCACGCCAACGCTCCAAAAGTAGAATTGTATGCAGGCAGTAGTCAAAAAATTCCCGCAAGGTTTGTCCTTCACGCAGGCGGAGAAATGCCGATTGGCGATAATTTGAGCCTCCTACCTGCCGCCGTCTTTATGAAGCAAGGCGAGTCTATGCAGACCATGTTGGGCGCAAACGTCCGCTACAACAGCCACGAACTCGAAGAAGTCGCCATCAGAATCGGAGCGTGGACGCGCATCGCTAACCGCCTCAACAGTGGTGTCCATGCCGATGCGGTCATTATTTCTACTATCCTCGAACTCAGCCGCTGGCAGTTGGGTTTCAGCTATGACATCAACTCGTCGTCGCTCTCGCGTGCCAGCGACGGACGCGGTGCTTTTGAGTTTTCGCTGCTCTACACGCACCCCGAAGAACGTCGCCAAAGCGTTAGTTGTCCGCGTTTTTAGAGTGCGCTGACGCTGCCCAAAAAATGCTCCAATCGCTCATCGACCGTAGTTTTGCCGAGCAAAAGGATAAGGTCAAAGACGGCTGGACCTTGCACCGTTCCTGTGAGCGCGATGCGGAGCATAGGCAGCACGTCGCCCGGCTTCAAGTCGGCAGTTGGCATCCAATCTTTGACTTCTTGCTCCAACGCAGCGGCATCGGTAGCGGCAGATTGTAGTAGTTTATTTTGTAAATCTTTGAATTTTGGCGCATTTTCGGGCTTCCATTTCTTCTTCAAAGTTTCGGTATCGTATTCTCTTACAGACTCAAAACAATAATAGCCTTTTTCCAAAAAATCGGTCAAAAAAATGGCTCGCTCTCGCATCAAAGCAATAAATTTTTGCAAATAATCGTCATCACACGAATATTCTTTCGCAGTCAATTCTGGACGTAAGAAATTAGCGATTTCGGACGTGTCCGCCGCCAGAATATATTGCTGATTGAACCATTTTGCTTTTTCAAAATCGAATTTTGGTCCTGATTTATTGATTTTTTCGATAGAAAAAAGTGCGGTCATTTCTTCCAAAGTCATCATCTCGCGATTGTCGCCGGGATTCCAGCCCAATAGAGCCAAAAAATTAAGGTATGCCGCAGGAAAAAAACCACGCTCTCGATATCCCGTAGATTCGGCTTGGCTTTCGGGGTCAGTCCAGTTGAGCGAAAAAGAAGGAAAGCCAAGTCGGTCGCCGTCGCGTTTGCTGAGTTTTCCGTTGCCGTCGGGCTTCAAAATAAGCGGCAGGTGCGCAAAATTGGGCATCTCACTCTCAAAACCCAAAGCTCGGTAAAGCAACACATGAAGTGGCGTGGAAGGCAGCCACTCCTCGCCACGAATAACGTGCGAAATCTGCATCAAATAATCATCTACCACATTCGCCAAGTGATAAGTCGGCATTCCGTCACTTTTGAACAGCACTTTGTCGTCGAGTTCGGAAGTCTTGAAGGTAACAGTATTGCGAATTAAGTCCTGAAACGTCACTTCGTCGTTGTCGGGCATTTTAAAACGAATGACAAACGGTTCGCCGCTCGCCAAACGCTGCTGCACTTCGGCGGCTGGCAAAGTGAGTGAGTTGCACATCTGCCCACGCGAAGCCGCACTGTACGTCAGGTTGCTTGCGCCCGCCGTCCGCAGCCGCTCCCGCAGCTGCTCCAGCTCGTCGGGCGAGTCGAAGGCATAGTAAGCTGCACCCGAAGCGACAAGTTGGTCGGCATATTTTTTATAAATTTCTTTGCGCTCGCTTTGGCGATAAGGCGAGTGCGGTCCGTCGCCGAAGCCTACGCCCTCGTTGGGGGCGATGCCGCACCAGCGAAGCGAATCAATGATATACTGCTCTGCGCCCTCCACATACCGATTTTGGTCAGTGTCTTCGATGCGGAGGATAAAGTCGCCGCCGTATTTTTTTGCCAATAAATAATTGTAAAGTGCGGTGCGTACGCCGCCTAAATGCAAAGCACCCGTTGGGCTGGGCGCAAATCTTACTCTCACTCGTTTCATCTGTAAAATATTAATTTGTCGTTCCAAACGATGGAATCAAGCGACAAAAGTAAGCGAAAAAAATGAAAGCGCGACGACTACCAACCCCCAAATTCTTTGAGGCAGCTTTTGCAAAGGCAGCCAGCGAACTGTTCGGAGAGGCTGTGCCGAAGATTTTCGGAGGCTTTTTTTTCTTTGCACCAACATTCGAGCGGGTCGGCGTAGCAAATAATGGCGGAACGACAGCGAGCGCATTTTTTCTGAAAATTATGCTCCGAAAGCACTATCGCTGCGCCTACGCTTCCTCCCAAAGGCGGGTGAAGTTTTTCGATGCGGACGGCGAGTTGCTGCATTTTGGGAAAATGTCCTTTGAGGTGAGTCACTATCCGCTCCGATATTGCCTCTATCAGCTTTGTGGGCTGCTGCATTTCCCGCTTTACGATGAAGTAAATGGTTTCGTAATTGACGGTCTGGTAAAGGTCGTCGTCGGCTGCAGCTTTGCCCACATTGGCTTCTATGGAAACATCAACTGTGTAGTGTCCGCCTATCAGTTGCTCCTCTTCATAGAAACCGTGATAGGCGTAGAATTTCATATTTTGGAGCGTAATCTTCACAAAAATAGAGCTTTGTAGTTGGCAATGCATCCGAAATAAGTTGTTTATTTTTTCAACTTATCAAGTTTTTTTAATTCTTACTACGCCGCAGCTTGCGTAAGTGAGCCGCACGGAGGTGCCAACTCTGGCAGCAGCGAGCTGGAATATTTGATGTTGAAAAGTGATTTTAATTTCGTAATTTCCATCAAGCGAATGACGGTTGGCGTAGGGTCGAAGAGCGTCAAGTGACTGCCCGACTGGTTGCTGCGATTGAGTACCGAAATCAAAAAGTTAAGCCCGACGCTGTTCATTACTTTGAGTTCAGAAAGGTCGAGGACGAAATCCAAACAGCCACTTTCGAGGTGCGCTGAGACCTGTTGGAGCAAGTGTTTGAACTCTAACTCATCAAGCAACGTATTGATTTTCAATACGTTGGCATTGCTTTGTGGAGGTGCGGTGGTGGATAAAACGGGATTCATGGAATACATAAGATATAAGTGTGTGTGTGAATAATGACTATTTTTCTTTTCTTTTTTTCTTTTAAACGTTGTCGGGCTGCTGCGCGGCTTTTTTTGCTTGGCAAGTCCCACAGATTCCGTACAGGTTGAGCGAGTGGTGAATAATCTGAAAATTGAGTAAATCGCCCACCATATTTTTAATTTGCTGGATGCGCGGGTCACAAAATTCGACTACTTTTCCGCACTCGGTACAGATGCTGTGGTCGTGCTGCTTAAATCCATACGACTTTTCATACTGTGCCAGATTTTTTCCGAACTGATGTTTTTTTACCAAGTCGCAAGTCACCAACAGTTCGAGCGTGTTATAGACGGTAGCTCGGCTGACGCGATAGTTTTGATTTTTCATGTGAATATACAGCACCTCCGCATCGAAATGGTCGGTACGGCGGTATATTTCTTCCAGAATTGCAAATCGCTCGGGCGTTTTACGCGAGCCGCTTTTCTCTAAATGTCCTGAAAAAATTTGCAGCACTTGCTGAATGATTTCTTCGCTTTTGTTGGGTAGCAAGAGTAGATATATTTTTCAATCGTTCAAAATGTCGTGACGAAGATAAGTGTTTAAATTCTTTGGGTGTATATTTTGAACTTCACATTTGAAAAACATTAACATTTTCGTCCTAACATACATCTACAACGAATATCGTGCCTAAAATGCTGCCACAAAAATAAAATTTTTCTTACCTTGCCCAAAATTTTCAATGATATGATAAATAAAATGTTTCCAAAAGCCTTTATTTTTTCGATTCCTGCCATTCGATATTCCGTTTGGGTCGCTGCGATGTTGCTTTTTTGCTCCAAAAGCAATGCTCAAACAAGTTCTCTCACGCCCGAAAAGCTCTGGCAGTTGGGCAGAGTCGCTCTCGAAGATGTATCGCCCGACGGAAAAACGACCGTCTATGGCGTTACGCGCTACAATCTCGCCGCCAACAAAGGCAACACCGATTTGTACGTTATCGACAACGAATCCGATGTGCCGACCGCGCGCCGTGTGACGGCTTTTGAGGGCAGCGAATACAACGCACGCTTCCGAGCCGACGGCAAAAAAATTGGCTTTCTCCGCGACGGCTTCTTGTGGGAAATGAATCCCGACGGCTCCGACCAACAGCAAGCCAGCGACCTCGAAATGAACGGCTTTATTTATTCGCCGACGGGCGACAAAATTCTCTTCGCACAGGACGTAAAATACCGCAAAACAACCAAAGAAACTTATCCCGACCTTCCGATGGCAAACGCACGCATCTACGACGACTTGCTCTACCGTCATTGGAAAAACTGGGACGACCAAAGCGAAAGCAATGTTTTTTTTGCTGAATACAAAGACGGAAAAATTGTCGGCGCACCTCAAAACATCATCGGAGAAGCCTTTGAAGTTCCCCTCGAACCCGACGAAGGCATGGAGCAAATCGCTTGGAGTGCCGACGGAAAATTCATCGCTTACAGTTGCAAAAAACTGCGCGGAAAGGAATATGCCACCAGCACCAACACCGATATTTTTCTTTACGAACTGGCGACCGCAAAAACAACCAATCTCTCGGAAGGCATGAAAGGCTACGACAAAGAGCCGATTTTTTCGCCTGACGGCAAATATTTGGTATGGACGAGCATGGAGCGTGCTGGCTTTGAAGCTGACCGAACAAGGCTTTTTTCCTACAATCTCCAAACGCGCAAACGGGAAGAATTGACGGTTGGTTTCGATAACGACGTGGCGGCTCCAAAGTGGTCGGCGGACAGTAAAATTATTTATTTTGTGGGTGGCGACAACGGGACGCACCCACTTTTTGGGCTGAATTTTTTGAGTAAAAAAATAACACAACTCACGTCTGGCATACACGATTACGTCGCTTTTGGGCTTGGCGCGGCAGGCAAACTTATCGCTCAACGCCAATCTATGTCTATGCCAAGCGAATTATATTCGGTAGAAATAAAAAATGGCAGTGCCAAGCAAATTACTTCTACGAATAAAGCCTTGATGAGCCAAATAAAAATCGGAGAAGTTCGTAAAAAAGTCATCAAAACTACCGATGGTAAAGAAATGCTTGTATGGATGATTTTGCCGCCCGACTTTGACGCGAAGAAAAAATATCCGACACTTTTGTACTGTCAGGGCGGTCCGCAATCTGCGTTGAGCCAATTTTGGTCTTACCGTTGGAATTTTCAGTTGATGGCGAACAACGGCTACGTCGTGGTCGCTCCCTGCCGTCGCGGAATGCCGACTTTTGGTAGAAAATGGAACGACGACATCAGCAAAGACTGGGGCGGACAGCCGATGCGCGACTATTTGAGCGCCATTGACGATGCCAAAAAAGAACCCTTCGTAGATGCCGACCGATTGGGTGCAGTGGGCGCAAGCTACGGCGGCTACTCCGTCTATTGGCTGGCGGGCAATCACGAAAAACGCTTCAAATGCTTTATTTCGCACTGCGGATTGTTCAATCTCGAAAGTTGGTACGGCACGACCGAAGAGCTGTTTTTTGCCAATCACGACATCGGAGGCGCGTATTGGGACAAGCCGACTCCCGAAAGCTACTCCAAATTTTCGCCTCACAATTTTGTCGGTAATTGGGACGCACCGATTCTTGTCATTCACGGCGAGCGGGATTTTCGCGTGCCGCTTCAAGAGGGAATGCAAGCCTTTCAAGCGGCTCGACTGAAAGGAATCCCCGCCCGATTTTTGACTTTTCCAGACGAGGGACATTGGGTGAGCAGCCCCCAAAACAGCGTTTTGTGGCAACGTGAATACTTCGCATGGCTCGAAAAATGGTTGAAAAAATAAATAGTTCTCAAAAATTAAGCACGTCGTATGTCACTTCAAGAAAAAATTATGGAACAATTTTTATCCATGTCCGTAGAGTACACGCCTCGCATTGCGGGTGCATTGGTGGTGGTGATTGTTGGGTTTTGGATAGTAAAAAAGATAGCGCAGATAGCGGCGCGCTCGATGGAACGCTCCAAAGTCGGAAAAGATATTCAGCCGTTTTTGATTTCGTTAATCGGTGCAGTGCTAAAAGTTTTGGTTTGTTTTTCGGCGGCGAGTATTTTGGGTATTGAGGTCAGTTCTTTTGTGGCGGTGCTGGCGGCGGCAGGTTTTGCGGTTGGGCTGGCTTTGCAGGGGAGTTTGGGCAATTTTGCAGCGGGTATTTTGATACTTCTTTTTCGTCCGTTCAAAGTGGGCGACCTCATCGAAATCCAAGATAACAGAGGCTATGTGTTGGAAATCCAAATTTTTAACACCACCATACGGACGGACGATAATAAAACGGTCATTATCCCCAACAGCCTCCTCATCAACGACAAAGTGCGCAATCTTTCGACGTTAGAGATACTGCGGGTAGAAATTACGATGCTCGTATCGTATGAAGAAAATTTAGAGCGGCTGCAAACTATCCTTTCGGAAGTACTCCAAAACACGAGCAAGACGCTCCCCGATGCCAAAATTTTTGTAGGAATAAAAGAGTTTCAAGCTAATAATATGCTGCTGGTAGCCCAAACTTACGCCAAAACCGACGACTATTGGGAGGTTTATTTTGAGCTGTCCAAAAATATCAAATTGGCACTTCACCAAAACAAAGTCCGCATCGCACACCCCGACGGGCTACAAATAGGTACTTTTTGACGGATTATTTGCTTCGGGAAATTAATCTAAAGTTTGTCTAAATTCCTTTATTGCTTCCAAAACAATCGGTGAAAAATCGTTCACCGCTTTTGCAGTTAATTTACCTTCGTAAACTTTGTTAATCCAAAATTTGACAAATTCAGGCGTTGGATTTTTGAACTCTGAATGTATGGCTTTTTTTAAATCATGTCCATATTTCAGCTGTTTAGCAACGCCTACAACTCTTGGTATATCAAAATATTCCGTGTGAAACCATTCCAAAATATCCAAATCGTATTCAGATATTTTTGTTATGTCAAAAGTAAAAAAAGCCGACTCGTCCATTATATTCGGAGCTTTCAAATCAGAGTAAAATTGAAATATTATACCATTTGTAAGCAAGGCAAACCTTGTTTTGGTTGCCGCAAAATATCTAAATAGTTGGCTGTTGTGATGCGTCAAAGTTTGTTTGTGGTGCTTGCACTCCACAAGCATCGCCACCTCGCCATTTTCTAATATCGCATAATCTACTTTTTCGCCCTTTTTTATTCCAATATCAGCCGTGTATTCTGGGACGATGATAGTTGGGTCAAAAATATCATAACCTATAATTTGCAGAAAAGGAAGAATAATAGCAGTCTTTGTCGCCTCTTCTGTTTCTAATTGTGGCAGCAGACTTTCGACTTTACTCGACAAAATTTTCATATTTTTTTTAAAGTCCATATTTACTTGGCTTGTTATTTTGATTAATCATGTCACGCAAAGTTAATAAAAAAAATAAAAAATCATGAGCCAAAGCTATTTTTCTTCCATTTTTTTATTTTAGTCTATCAGATGCAACATTTTATCGTAAAAAAAAGGCTTTATTTGCAAAAATGCTTTTTTTATACTAAATTTGTGCAGTAAAATATTTGTCTATCATTGGTCTAAAAATACTACATCGTCTAATTAATTCGTTGTACCAAAAAAGTATTTTGCGCAAAAAATTATGATAATAGCCAATCCGCTGTACGATACCGTTTTTAAATACTTGATGGAGGACATGGAGGTCGCCAAAGGTATTCTTTCGATCATACTCGACGTAGAGATTACGGAGCTTGCCTTCAAACCACAAGAAACCGTCACCGAATTTGCGATGATTGGTAAACCAACTATCAATATTTATCGTTTAGACTTTGTGGCAGCCTTTAAGGATAAAAATGGCGAGCAAAAAAAAGCGTTGATTGAACTTCAAAAAACAAAGAGAAGTACGAATATTTTGAGGTTTAGACGATATTTGGGCGAAAACTATCAGCGAGAAGACCACATAATAATAAACGGGAAAGAAGTAAAACAGCCGTTAGAAATTATTACGATTTATTTTTTGGGCTTTGAATTAGACGACGTGCCGCCCGCAATATTGAAAGTAAAAAATTGCTTCATAGACGTTAGCACTGGAAAATTATTAGAAAATGCGCCGAGCGATAAATTCATTCGGCTGCTGAATCACGAAAGCTATACGGTTCAAATCCCCAAACTGCACCCCAATACACAAAGTCGGGTGGAAAGTGTGTTAGATATTTTTAATCAACGCTACATCACTGACGACGACCAGCGATTAGACTTCAAAGGTGACTCGCAAGACCCGCTCGCGCAGAAAATTATCTACCGCCTGACGAGAGCAATAGTCGATGACGAGATGCGGCGAAAAATGAACATGGAAGAAGAATACGAGCGCGACCAAGTCGATGCACTCCAAAGATTAGAGGAACAGCAGCAAAAAATAGAAAAAAAACAGGCGGAGTTTGAAAAGCAGCAGACGGAGTTTGAAAAGCAGCAGACGGAATTGGAAAAATATAAGCAGGAAACAGAAAAGCAGCAGACGGAGTTTGAAAAGCAGCAGACGGAATTGGAAAAGCAGCAGACGGAATTGGAAAAATATAAGCAGGAAACAGAAAAGCAGCAGACAGAATTAGAGAAAAAACAAACAGAATTAGAAAAATATCAAACAGAAACGGAAAAATATAAGCAGGAAACAGAAAAGAAAAATCAAGAGCTGGAACAAAATAGGCAGCGAACCGAAGAACAAAATCAACTCATAGAACTGTTGAAACAACAGCTGTCAGGAAAAAAGTAAAAAAGACATAAAAATTATCAATTATTAAGAATATGACAAATAAAAAAGGTATTTTAGTATTGGGAGTGTCCGCACTCGTATTGATTTCTTTGGTCGCCGCCTACCTGCCGCGCCACCAAAGCCCGAGCGAAAAAGAAGCGGTTTTGGTGCAGACCATTATGGCAGGACTGAAGCAACTTCACTACAATCCGCCCGCTATAGACGACGCTTTTTCTAAAAAAGTCTATACACTCTATTTGGATAGGACTGACAGTGGGAAGCGATTTTTTACCCAAGAAGACCTCGCCAAACTGAAGCCCTACGAGGCAATGATAGACGACGAAACCAACGCAGGCAGCTACGAATTTTTTAATTTGGCTACCGAGCTTGTCGAAAAAGCTACTCAAAAAACACAAGGGTACTACAAAGAACTTCTGGCGCAGCCATTCGATTACTCTAAAAAAGAAGAAATCGAAACGTCTGGCGAAAAACGTACTTTTACTAAAAATGACGGCGAACTCAAAGAACTCTGGCGCAAACTGATGAAATACGAAACGCTCGACAGACTCGCCGAAAAATTGGACAAACAAGATAAAAAAGATTCTCTTTATATCTCTAAATCATACGCCCAACTCGACAGCGCAGCACGCGGCGAAACCCTGAAAGTCTATGAAGACTACTACAAGCGAATGGGCAAACTCAAACGCAACGACCGCTTGAGCGACTACCTCAACTGTATCACCAACGTATTCGACCCGCACAGCAACTACTTCGAGCCAGTGGATAAGACCAATTTCGACATCGAAATGTCGGGCAGACTCATCGGCATCGGCGCGAAGTTGCAAACCGATATTGACTACACTCGCATCGCCGAAATTATTCCCGGAGGTCCAGCAGATAAGCAGGGAGAACTCAAAGAAGGCGATATTATCTTGAAAGTAGCACAGGGCGACAAAGACCCCGTAGATGCCGTTGGAATGCAAAGCAATGAGGTCGTCAGTATGATTCGCGGAAAATTAAATACAGAAGTCCGACTTACGGTCAAAAGAAAAGTAGATGGTTCTACCAAAATCGTGACTATTATTCGGGAGGAAGTAGTAGTAGATGACGGCTTTGCACGCTCTCTTATTCTTGAAAATGACCAAAATAAAGGGGAGAAAATCGGTTATATCAAATTGCCAAAATTTTATGCCGATTTTGATAAAGCAGACGGACGTTTTTGCTCCGATGACGTAGCGATTGAATTAGAAAAATTGAAAAAAGAAAATATCAGCAGCTTGATTTTAGACCTGCGCGGCAACGGCGGCGGCTCGCTCCGCGACGTAGTAAAAATGGCAGGCTT
>JAYWGG010000072.1:0-8154 GCA_043778415.1 Saprospiraceae bacterium | reverse complement strand
AAAACAGCCACCATATCGGCTGCCAAAAAACTCATCGCCGACGCTCAACTATTGCTCCAGCAAGAAAAGAAATTTTCGCAGGTGCGCATGAGGATAGATGTAGATCCTTATTGAGATGGGTTGGGGTTGCGCAGCTCGGAGGGTAATTTATTTGACTTTACTCTTCACTTGGATTTTTCCGTCTTTGCCATGAATAATGACTTCGGAGTCACTGTTTTTTGCGATGCTTTTTGCGATTTTTTTTGCATCTCCTTTTCGTTCCGTAATCGCAGTATATTTAGAATTACCCGCTCCTTTTACTGCCCAACCGTTACCTAATGGAACGCGTCTAAAATAAACTACTTATTTTTTCTGCTTAATTACAAGCAATCACTGCGTTATTTTTTCGTTTCAATGCGCTGCGTTACACCTCAAAAATGCCTTGCTGTGGATTCAATTTATTGAAAAAATTGGAATACCTTATTTTTTCCTTATTCCTTATTTTTTGAATTCAAAAATTTTTTATCGAAAAAAAAAGCTATTTCGTCGTTTTAAAGTGGCGAAATATCGTTTTTTTGTTAAAAAGTTGTTAAAGTATTTATTTGAAAATAACAAATGGATTTTCTAAACGTTTTACTATCAAAATTGCCAAAAGCCAGTTTCGGTAGATAGTATAGGGATGCGTCGAGTGGTGCAATAATTAATTTCTGGCAGCCCAGAACGTCTCTATACTCTCTACAAATTTTTTTTTAAAACCTAAACGAAAATAACAATTATGTTGAAAAACCTTTTTCCATTACTCCTCGCCAGTTTGCTCGGCGGAGGCATCGCAGTCGGTGGAGTTTATCTTTTGACACGCCACAATAAAGTAAGCGCAGCACCTACCGAAACCGCTTTCGTGAAGCAAGTCAGCAACACGAATTTTGGAGCTGCATCATTTGACTTTACGGAGGCTGCCGAGCGCAGTATGCCTACGGTGGTGCATATCCGCACCTCTGAAAGCGACAAACAGATGCAGCAACGCCAACGCCAAAATCCTTTCGGTGGCGGCGGACAAAATCCCTTCGGAAGCCTGTTTGGGGAAGATTTTTTTGGTGGAATGCAACGCGGACCTCAACAAGGATTTGGCTCGGGCGTAATCGTTTCGGAAGATGGCTACATAGTGACCAACAACCACGTGGTTGATTTCGGGGACGATGTAAAAGTAACGCTCTACGACAACCGCGAATTTCCTGCAAAAGTCGTAGGTACCGACAAAACAACCGACATCGCAGTGCTAAAAATAGACGCTAAAAACCTCGCCGCCATTCGCTACGGCGACTCCGACAAGGCAAAAGTAGGGCAGTGGGTATTAGCGGTCGGCAATCCACGCAATCTGACTTCTACCGTCACGGCGGGAATCATCAGTGCCAAAGGTCGAGATATTCACATCAATCAAAAAATACAAGGCTCTATCGAGTCGTTTATCCAGACCGATGCCGCAGTCAATCCCGGCAACAGCGGCGGTGCTTTGGTAGACGTGCAAGGCAATCTAATAGGTATCAATACCGCCATCGCGTCCGAAACGGGTTCTTACGAAGGCTATTCGTTTGCTATCCCCGTCAATTTGCTGACTCGTGTGGTAGATGATTTGATAAAAACTGGAAAATCGCAACGCGGTTATTTGGGTGTAAATTATGCCGATGTAGATGCCGAAATAGCTCGGGACGAAAAGTTGAGTACCACGCGAGGTGTGTATGTCCAAGAAGTACAAAGTGGTGGCGCAGCGCAGTATGCAGGCGTTCTGCCCGGAGATGTTATCACGCAAGTCAATGAGCAAGAGATAAAAAATGGCGCGGAGCTGAAAGAAAAAGTGGGTTCTGCCAAAGTAGGTGAGGTAGTGAATCTGACCATCAACCGCGACGGAACGATTAAAAAAATCGGCGTGCAGCTCAAAGATGCGAGCAGCGTTTCTAACAGAAAAGAACGCAGTATTCAGCGACAATAAAAAAAGATGTAAGTATAATTACTTTTTTAATAAAAAAGTCAAAGTTACCGACACCTCAAAGGTGTCGGTAACTGGTGCCAAAGCCTAAAAGCCTTGTCATATAAAAGTTATGTTAAGACTTGTTTAAAGTTGGTTTTTCGTTTTGTTTTGATGCGTCTGTCCTGCCTTACGGTGGGACAGGCGTTTTTTTTTGGCTGATTTCTTACGACAAAATTTATCTTTCTTCGATGACCGCCGACAGACCTCTATCGGTCAGAGCCTCTTTTCGCGGCTGGAGGACGGCGCGCGAAGCTGTTTTTACGGTCGCTTTTCCTTTGTAATGAATGAGGAGGGAAAGCTGCTCGGCTTGCTCGCTCGAGTGCTGCAAAATCTCCATCAGACAGCGAATGACCCACTGGAAAGTGTTGTGGTCGTCGTTGTAAACGATGAGCCGCGCGACATCGCCCGTCCCAACATCTTCTTCTGTGATATCGTCCGCTACGGCGATTTCGTCTTCCTCCCAACTTTTTTTTGTCATTTTTATCGTTTATTTTTAAGCTTTCATAAATTCTACTTTGGCAGGAACGTATCTAAAATAAACTATCCATTTTTTCTGCTAAATTACAACCAATTACTGCGTTATTTTTTCGTTTCAACGCCCTGCGTTGCTCCTCTAAAATGCCTTGTTATTGTTTCAATTTATTTGAAAAATTTGAGTATCTTATTTTTTTCTCATTCCCGAGAAACCATATCGCCGCCGCTATTTATTTTTTCTAAAAAAACTTCCCCCAACTCGTTGATGCAGCTCGGCTGATATGCCGCAGATATTTTGACATAGTTATCCGTAAATCCGCTCATTTTACTTTTGTCCGCATCTTGCTCAAAAAGCACCGTGCGCACCGAACCCACAAACTGCTCGTAAAAAAAACGGCGTTTTTTCTCCGAAAGTATCCGCAACATTTCGTTGCGGCGGCGGCGTTCTTCCATGCTTACGACTTCGTCCATGTCGGCGGCGGGCGTGTTGGCGCGCTCCGAATAAGTAAAAACGTGCAAATACGAAACGTCCAACTCATTTATAAAACGATAAGTTTCCAAAAAATCTTCTTCCGTTTCGCCCGGAAAACCAACGATTACGTCCGCTCCGATGCAGGCGTGCGGCATTTCGGACTTGATTTTTTGGACTCGCTGTTGATAAAGTTCGCGCAGATAGCGGCGACGCATTGCGCGAAGCTGCTTGTTGTTGCCCGATTGGAGCGGAATGTGAAAATGTGGCATGAACCGCTCGGACTGCGCCACGAACTCAATGATTTCGTCCGTCAAAAGATTGGGTTCGATGCTCGAAATACGGATTCTGTCCACGCTCTGCACTTTATCCAACGCTTGGATAAGGTCAATAAACAAGGCTTGTTTTTTAGGTTTTTCGCCCTCGATAACTTCTGTTCCGTTGCCAAAGTCGCCGATATTTACACCTGCCAAAACGATTTCCTTCACGCCCATATCGCCGATTTTTCGGGCGTTTTCCAACACGCTTTCTACCGTATCGCTGCGGCTTGCGCCACGAGCTTGCGGGATAGTACAAAATGTGCATTTGTAGTCGCAGCCGTCCTGCACTTTTAAGAAGGAGCGCGTGCGGTCGCCGAATGAAAAAGCGTGCGTAAAAGTGTTGGCTTCGCGTACCTCTCCTGCCCGAATCATACCTTTGCCGTGCGACTTGGTGAGGTCGTCAATGAAATCAATAATTCTAAACTTTTCGGCAGCTCCCAGCACCAAATCTACTCCCGGTATTTCGGCAATTTCTTGAGGCTTGAGTTGTGCATAGCAGCCGACGACGACCACGAAAGCCGAAGGCGAATGGCGCAACGCTTGGCGGACAATTTTTCGGCACTTTCTATCTGCAAAGTCTGTCACAGAACAGGTATTTATGACATAAATATCTGCGCCGTCCTCGAAAGCGACTTCGGCGTACCCGCGCGCCTCAAACAGCCGCCCAATAGCGGAAGTTTCGGAGTAGTTGAGTTTGCAACCCAACGTATAAAAGGCAACGGTGAGGGGAGTCATAAGTAATTATAAGTTTTTAATTAATAATTTTTAGTTGTCATATATTGCTGAAAATCAACGCTTTGTGTCATATTGCGAATAACATTTAGACAGGCATAAGAATTTAGGAACGCTTCTAAAATAAACTACTTATTTTTTCTTCATTCCTCAAAAATTAATTTTTTTGTAATTTTTTTATTTGACAGCATCTAAAAATTCTTGTTTTACGGGATAGTTGAGTTGTCGGGCTTGCGTAGCGTTTTCGAAGGCTTTGGCTTTGTCGCCCAACGAAAAATAGCAGTTGGCTCGGTTCATATAGTACAAACCGGACTTCGGATTCAGTGTCACACATTGGTTGAAATCTTGCAAAGCGGCAGTCGGATTTTTGAGATAATTGAAGTACGCCGTCCCACGATTGTTCAGCACTTCGATATAGTCTGGCTTCAGTTCGAGTGCTTTTCCGTAGGCTGCGATGGCTTTTTCGTACTCTTTATTTGCCACCAATGCGTCCGCATAGACGAGGTGCGCTTTGGGCATTTGTGGCGCAAGTTGCAACCATTTTTCTACATCTGCAAGTGCTTTTTCGGGTTGCTTGGCGACAGTCAGCAAATAAATGGAGCGATTTTCGTAAGCACTTGCGAACCCTGCACCTGTTTCTACTCCTTTGTCGTAGTCTGCGAGTGCTTTTTCATTGTTTTTTTTCACCATTTGGTAATACACGCCGCGATTGACGTATGCCTTTGAGCAGTCTGGATATTGCTGAAGCACATTCGTCCAGAGCGTTTCGCTATCTCGCCAAGTAGCTATTTGTTGATACGATAAAACGCTGAAAATCAAGCCGATAAGTACAATAGCTAGCAACATTATTTTTTTTACGACCGGAATTTTTTCCTCCAAAAGTTCTGCGAGATACGACAATCCCAACAGCAATCCGATGTAGGGAATGTAAGTATATCGCTCCGCTACTATCGCACTACCGATGGAAAGTAATTGGACGACCAACAAAATATTAATAATATAAAAAAGCCTTCCGAAAGTTAAAATTCTGTTTCCTTTCTTCCATTGTAAAAATAAAATAATGAGGAATAAAATTACTAGAAATGGCGCAATGTAATAATAAATTGGTAATGAACGAGTTACGTCAGGAAACGGGTGAAAAGCCGACATGTTGAATGGCAAAAATAATTTGACGATGTAGTAAATAAAAGTGTAGCAAGCAAATAAAATTCGGTCGGCAATAGAATACATTTCTACCGATGCGATTGCCTTGACCGCTTGTATTTTGATGGTAACAATACCGATGATGAACGACAAAGCAAAAAAGGGTATTTTCTCCGTCAAATTTTTGATGCTTATTTTTTTTTCGTAAAAATAATCTATCGCAAAAAACAGTACAGGCAGCACGACCGCCGCAGGTTTGGAGAGCAGCGACAACACAAAAAGTAGCAATATCGAAACGTACAATTTGCTGGACGGCTGACGCAAGTACTTGATATAGAGCAATATAGCTGGCAGGAAAAAGAAGGCGTACAAAACATCTTTTCGCTCCGAAACCCAAGCGACCGACTCGACGTGCATCGGGTGAATCCCGAAAAGCGTGGCAATAATAACGGCGTTCCAGACTTTTTTTCCACTCCATTCGTAAGTCAAAAAGAAAACAAAAAGGACGTTGCAAAGGTGCAGCAACACGTTGGTAGCCAAGTATGATGACGCGTTCAAGCCCGTCATTTGGTAGTTGAGTGCGAGCGAAAGCACAGTGATTGGGTGATAATTGGACACAACGGGCGTGCTAAAAATCGCCTTCAATCCGTCCCAAGAGAGGTCGCGCAGCAGCGTATTGGTGGTGACATAAAACTCGTCGTCCCAGTTGGTGAGTGTATTTTGGAAGACACCAATGTACGTCACGAAGGTAATTGCGACCGCACCCAACGCCCAAAACAGTACGTTGGGAGCATCAAGATTTGCGCGCAATTCTTGTTTATTCGCCGCTTGTTCAGGCTTTTTTGTACTTTTTTTCATCACATTTATTTTGAATAAATTTATTCGCAGCGCAAAAGTACAGAAAAAGGCAGTAATTTTTTAGACACTTGAGGCAAACTATTTTCCTGTGGCGAGCAAAAAATCATGCACGTCCGCCCAGCCGTCCCAACCTTCGGACGCTGCAAACGAACTGTTGTGCCAAATAGAAACAAATTCGCCGCCGACGGCTCGCACCGCCGCCGACAATTCGTTGATTTGGACTTTGGCGGCTTCGGGCGAGCAGGCTTGATATTGGCGAAGGCTAACGTCCATGAGCTGAAAAGAATGGACGCGGAGGGAAGTTATTTTTTCATTTTCCAAATCATACCAATAAAACGGTAGTGCGGTAGATGCCCGAAATCCGACTGCTTCGGCGTAGCCCATCGTGTAGTCTTCTGACAGCCCTGCGGCTATCAGTTGCCGATAAGTATGCGGCAAAGAAAGTTTTAAAAAATGCTGCCGAGTCTTACTAATATTCTTAAAAATAATGGACTCTAAACGTTTTTTTTCTAAATCTAATCGTTTTTCCAAATAATTGGACTGATACGACGGGTGCAAGCCAACAGGATATTGAGCGGCAATTTTTTGTACCAGTTTTTGAAATATTGGCACTCGAAAGGAAGTATTTTTGTCGTATTTTCGGTCGTAATTGCCGACCAAAAAAAAGAAAATAGGACACAAATCATGGTATCGGTGCAACTTATCTAATTTTTCAAACGTATCATAATCATCGTGTCGAAAGCCGCAATGTGTGGCGACTCGGCGCGCTGATTTTTGCCAACGGAGGCCCAGCAAATCACTGACGAAGCCAGCCGCCGTCCGCCAAAAACCTTTGTGCAAAAATGCCCACGCCATATCTACATCATAAGTGGGTTGGAAATGATATTCGGGCGGCTTAAAAGTAAGCTGCGGAAAGTAGGAAAGTAGATTTTTTTTCAGTCGTTGCGCCCAAAGTTGTACCAATGGTTTTCGTAAAAAATTATTCTGAAAAGCAACGCTTTGAGAAGCCACAAATCTGCCGTGCGCGTCGCGAGCAGCGTCGGGTAAATACTCTTCGTAGCGGCTGACCAAATAAAAAACGAGCGAAAGCAAGTCAAAAGAAAAGTCTGCATCGGAAGTCGGGACGAAAAAAAAAGCTGGCAATCCGTCACAATTTGCTGCTCTTATCCGTTGAGGAATAATAGTTTGCTCCGCAAGCAAGCCGCAAGCAGGAATAAAACAAACGCCAGAAGCGATGCGGTGAGAATGATAGCAAATTTTGGCTTGGCTGCTGTTGCGGAATTTATTTTCGTCGCTCGTGATTTCGAAAGATACACCAAGACAATCGGTAAGAAGGACAGACAAAGCGAACCGAAGTCGCTCACTATCAAAAGCACTCCAAACCAAAATATGCTCCATGAAAAAAAATATTTTAAAAAAAAGTTATAAGTAATTGCTAAAGTAAGATAAAACTCGTAATATTGGCATAATATTTCGTAGAAAATAAAAAAAGGCGTTTGCTTTTACACATTCTGTAAAAAAATACATATATAACTTCCTAAAAAACAATAACTTAACTGCAAATTAAACTATTTACAAGGTAAAACCTACTCACATTAAACTACTATGGTCAAAAAAGATAACGCAACAATGGGAAGCCCAACTTCTATGAACGGAGGCGGATTCGGCGACATCGGAATGATACGCGACATCTTGATGGGGCAGCAAATTTCGGAATACGAAGAGCGATTCCGAGAGATGGAGGAGAGTTTTGCGCGCCAAGAAACGGTATTCAATGAGCAGATACATACCATGCGTCAGCAAAACGAGCAGCGAATGGTTACGTTGGAGCAAGAAATTGCGCAGCGTTTCGACCGCTTGGAAAAAACGCTGAAAGATAATATTCAGGAAATGAAAAACTCCATGAACGAAGGCAGCAAAGGCGATAAAGCACTCATCGGAAATTTATTTGCTGAATTGGGCAAAAAATTGGCGGTAGGAATATAAAAAAAATCTTTTGGATACAACTTTTGAGTGCTTTTCTTATGCCACAAATAAAGATGGAAGATGACTTGTTGATGCGAAAGCTCAAAGAAGTTTTACTCAAAGAAGACCGAGATGAACTCAAAGAGATACAAACTATCCTCAACGACCCGTTTCGATTTTCTGAAAAA
>JAYWGG010000071.1:0-8170 GCA_043778415.1 Saprospiraceae bacterium | reverse complement strand
GTCTATGCCGATTTGGTACAAAAAAATAGGAATTCCCGTCTTGGGCTTGGCACTCATCTTGCTGCACTGGTGGATAGATGAGGTGCGCCCCGACCGCTTGCTTTTTCAAGTCAATTCGCTGGCGAATGTTTCTTTTTTTGAAACAAAATACCTTTACTGCTGGGCGCATTTGGTGACGATTGTGCCGATTTTGTTGCTCAGTTTCGACCGAAAAGTAGCGTATTACAGGCAGTGGAAATATGTTTTTCCCGCTTTGCTGATAGTTGCGTTGCCGTTTTGGGTCTGGGACAGCGTGAAGACAACGCAACAAGTTTGGGGCTTCAATCCTCGTTATTACACCTTTTTGGTCGGCAATCTTCCTATCGAGGAGTGGCTTTTTTTCATCACTTTTCCGTGGGCATCGGTTTTCATTTACGAGTGCCTGAATAGTTATTTTCCGACCACTCGTTTTTTGAAAGTTCTCCGAAGGAATGACCGTATTTTGAGTATTTCGTTGGCAGCATTTTTTTTCGCAGTCGGCGTTCTTTTTTGGGGACATCTCTACACCGTGACTACTTTTTGGACGGCGAGCGCGCTGCTTTGTTGGCAGTTTTTGGAGGGCGATGCGGCTGTTCGAGTCCGTTTTTACCGTCTTTTTCCGCTCGCTACTCTTGCGTTTGTTGTTATCAACGCAGTTTTTACGGGCGCATTCACGCAGCAACCCATCGTGGTTTACAATCCAGAAGAATATCTTGGTATTCGTTTTTTTACGATTCCACTTGATGATTTTGCGTATAATTTTTCGCTCCAACTCGCCACTATTGTCGTGTACGAGCGATTGAAAACAAATATTTGATAACTCAAAATTAAAAACTAAAAACTACTTATGCGTTTTTTATTCCTTGCTTTGATCCTTTTTTTGTCCGTAAATTTATTGTTGGCACAAAAAAATTCGCCTATTTATTCGAGGGTAAAAGTTTACCTTTCGGAAACCGATAATATCCAAAAACTATCGAGCTTGGGCATAGAAACCGACCATGGCCAATTTGCTAAAAACAAGCATTTCATAGGCGAAATGTCCACGCTTCAGCTTCAGACTATCCGCTCGGCAGGCTTCCAAACGGAGGTTTTGATTACAGACTTGACTGCACATTTTTTGGCACAAAATAAAAAAAATACGTCCGCAGAGCGGAATGGCAACTGTCCTGCTGCTGCTCCGCTGCCCAATATTTTTGTCCCGACTCATTTCCAGCTCGGCTCTATGGGCGGCTACCTGAAATACCAAGAAATGCTGGACAATTTGGACCAAATGGCGGCTCTTTACCCCAACCTGATTACCGTCAAAAAACCAATCAGCACGACCAATCTGACGTTTGAGGGCAGAAAAATGTTTTGGGTCAAAATAAGCGACAACCCCAACCTCTCCGAGCCGACCGAGCCGCAAATCCTCTACGATGCCGTCCACCACGCCCGCGAACCCGAAAGTATGTCGCAGCTAATTTATTATATGTGGTATCTTTTGGAACGCTACAACAGCGACCCCGAAGTGAAGTATTTGGTCAATAATTTGGAGATGTATTTTGTCCCTTGCGTCAATCCCGACGGATATATTTACAACGAGACGACCAACCCAGACGGCGGTGGTTTTTGGCGAAAAAATCGCCGCATCAATGCCGATAGCACCGTCGGAGTGGACCTGAATAGAAACTACGGCTACGAGTGGGGTTTTGACAACATAGGCTCGTCCACCACCACGAGCAGCGAAGTGTATCGCGGAACGGCTGGCTTTTCGGAACCCGAAACACAAAATATGCGTGACCTTTGCAACGCTCATAAGTTTCAGTTCGCCCTCAACTACCACACTTACGGCAATTTGCTGATATATCCTTGGGGCTTTTCGGATTCGCTGACTCCCGATTCGACTTCTTTTACCAATTTTTCAAAAGTGATGACGCGGGACAACAAATGGGTGTTCGGCACAGGCTCTCAAACGGTCAATTACACGACCAACGGCGACTCTGACGACTGGATGTATGGAGAAAATGTCACAAAAGCGAAGATTTTTTCGCTGACTCCCGAAGTCGGACCAAACTCGACTGGCTTCTGGCCTCCCTCCGACGATATTATTCCTTTGAGCCACGCCGCGCTCTCCACCAACCTCACGACCGCGCATTTGCCGCTTCAGTACGCATTGGTCAAATACAAAAATACCGACGAAATAGATACTTTCGCAGGAAAAATTCCTTTTACCTTCACTCGATACGGTTTGTTGGGAGGCAATTTTATAGTGAATATTGCTGCAATAACCGCTAATATTCAAAATACTCAACCTTCCTCCAAACAATATATCGCACCTGTACAATTTTTGGAACTGAAAGATTCTTTTACCTTTTCGCTCCAACCTAATATTCAGAATGGCGACACGGTAAAATTTACCATCTCTGTCAGCAACGGTTTTTACACGCATACGGACACGTTGGTAAAAATATTTAAAAAGAAAATACCGTTTTCTGTTGCTTTCGCAGACGCTGCCAACAATCTCAACCAATGGACAAATGACCCAACTCCGCCTTCTTGGGCTGTCACGAATACCAGATTTTATTCTGCGCCCAGCAGTATCACGGACTCTCCCGCAGGGGATTACCCAAATGGCACCGAAAGCAGCTTGACTACCAAAAATCCAATCAGTTTGCTCGGAAAAAACAGTGCCAAATTGGTGTTTTGGGCAAAATGGGACATAGAAGCCGACTATGATTTCGTGGAGGTCATGGCTTCTGCCAACGGAACTACTTTTGTGTCGCTTTGCGGAAAATATACCGTAGCCGGCACCTCCGACCAAGACCTCGACCAACCACTCTACGAAGGCACTCAAACGGAATGGGTCAAAGAAGAAATTGACCTTGCGGACTATTTGGGTGGCAATCTATGGATTCGCTTCCGCATCAAGTCCGATGCTGGGCTGACGAAAGACGGCTTTTACTTCGATGATTTGAACGTTGTGACCTCTATTCCGACCGCGACGACGGATTTAGATGCCTCCGATTTTGTGGCTGCGAACACCCAACCCAACCCTGCGGACGACTTTGCGCGCATCAGTTGGAAAAATAATTTGTCCGCCCGCAACGCCCGATTGATGGTTTTTAATAGCCTCGGACAGCCGCTTTTTGAGCGTGCCTTGGACGATACTGCTGCGTCACAAACGCTTGATATTCAGACTTCTAAATGGGCAAACGGAATATATTTTTATAAATTTTTGACAGAAAAAGAAGCCAGCAAAGTCTATCGCTTTATCGTCCATCATTGAGTAAAAAGCTAAAAGACTTTTACGGAATCGAAGCAGGAATTTGATGAGAAATATGAAAACGTTGCAGGATATTTTTGTAAAAATTAAAAAAATAAACACATGGCATACAATAAATTCAGAATGGAACATCTCAAAGAAAAACTCCATTTGAAAGTTTTGAATGAGTATTGGCTCAACACGACGTTGGACCAATTCCCCAAAGATGCTATCTTAGAAAGTTTGCTTTCTGACGCGCCCAAACTTTTTTTGGGCAGTGAAAAAGCACGCTCTGAATTTATTGTTACGCCAGTTTTGCAAGCACTCAACAGACAAAATAGAGGGCGATTTACCATATTTTCTGGTTATGAGTTCAATATTGACAAAAAAATAGAGCTGAACGGTTTTTGTGATTTTATTCTGGCTGTCGCTGCCAATAGCTTTATCATAGAAGCTCCTGCGTTTTTTGTGGTGGAAACAAAAAAAACAGACATTGACGACAACGCGATTGCCCAATGTGCCGCCGAACTGTATGCGGCGAGAATTTTTAATGAAAAGGAAGGCAAATTTCAAAAAGCGGTATATGGCTGCGCTACATCGGGATACACTTGGCTATTTTTGAAGTTAGAAAATGATATTCTTTCCATAGACACACGCTCCGTGCAACTCTCCTTTGACAATCCCTACACGGTATTGGCTGCCCTGCAATGGATTTTAGACCAAAGTTTAATCTGATTACAAGTTATTAATGCCTTTGAGCATCGGCAACTTCAAAAAAATAAATCATTCCACATTCGTCCTTCATTCAGCCTTTGCCGTCACCAATCCGACATTACGCCAAGCGTCAAAAACGCAAAAAATATTTATTTTTAAAATAAGTAGCAAAAAATTAGGAAAGCCGACTGCGATAAGCGTACCTTTGCGGTACAAAATCGCGGAGTGGAGCAGTTGGCAGCTCGTCGGGCTCATAACCCGAAGGTCGTAGGTTCAAGTCCTGCCTCCGCTACAAGTAGAAAAAGCCCTTGTTTCGTCACTGAAATAGGGGCTTTTTTCGTTTTAAGAATCTGTATCCCTCTTCTTACCGACTTACCCGATCATTTTCATTCAAACTATCACGTCATTTGTCCCCAAAATTGACATTTCGTCAGTGTCGCTTGAGTTTGGGCTGCCATATTTGCAGAAAAAATCCTTTTATTTATTTTGGAAACAAAGTTGATACTTTGTAATAGTATCGAAATGTCAAAAGATAATTCGCATACTTCACATTTTTAGAAAAACCACAACATGACCTACGATAATTTTACCATCAAGTCGCAAGAGTCTATCCAAAAAGGACAGCAACTTGCCGCCGCACAAAGCCAGCAAATCGTCGAAACCGCACATTTGCTCAAAGGTGCTTTGCAGGAGGAAAAAAGCACCGCCGAATATCTTTTCGGCAAAGTCGGCATCAATATTCCTACGCTCCACAGCGAATTGGACTCCATAATCCAAGGACTGCCGCGTGTGGAAGGCACCGACAAGCAGTTTTTGAGTGCCGATGCCAACAAAGCACTGGCAAAAGCCAAAGACGCACTCAAAGAATTTGGCGACGAATATATTTCTGTCGAACTTCTTTTGCTCGGCATCTTGGTCGGCTCCGACAAGACTGGGCGGCTGCTCAAAGAACTCGGTGGCAGCGAAAAAACGTTCAAAGCCGCCATCACAGAGCTTCGCAAAGGGCGAAAAGTCACCGACCCCAATGCCGAAAATACCTACAACGCACTTTCCAAGTACGCCATCAACCTCAACGAGCGCGCCGAAAACGGCAAACTCGACCCCATCGTTGGGCGCGACGACGAAATCCGCCGCGTGCTGCATATTTTGAGTCGGCGCAAAAAAAATAACCCAATCATCATCGGCGAGGCGGGCGTAGGAAAAACTGCTATCGTAGAAGGAATCGCATGGCGAATCGTCAAAAAAGACGTTCCCGAACTGCTCCAAAGCAAGCGCATTTTTTCTTTGGATATGTCGGCACTCATCGCTGGCGCAAAATTCAAAGGCGAATTTGAGGAACGTCTGAAAGCCGTTATCCAAGAAGTGACGGACAGCAACGGCGAGGTAGTTTTATTTATCGACGAAATCCACACGCTCATCGGCGCGGGCGGCGGCGGCGGTGCAATAGACGCTGCGAATATCCTAAAACCCGCTTTGGCGCGTGGCGAACTCCGCACCATCGGAGCTACGACGCTCGACGAATACCAAAAATATTTTGAAAAAGACATGGCGTTGGTGCGCCGTTTTCAGCCCGTCTTTGTGGACGAGCCGAGCGTGGAAGATACCATTTCTATCCTTCGCGGCTTGCAGGAACGCTACGAAAATTACCACAAAATAAACATTCTTGACGAAGCCCTCATCGCGGCTGCCGAGCTTTCGCACCGCTACATCGCCGACCGCCAGTTGCCCGACAAAGCGATAGATTTGATTGACGAAGCTGCCGCAAAACTGCGCCTCGAACTCGACTCCGTCCCAGAAGAAATTGACGAACTCGACCGCCGTATTCGCCAGTTGGAAATAGAACGCGAAGCGATAAAGCGCGAGAAAGACCAGAAAAAAATGGCTGTTTTGAGCGAGCAAATTGCCAATCTGCAAGAGCAACTCACAGAACTGCGCGCCCGTTGGGCAAACGAAAAAGAAATTATTAACGCCATTCAAAGTTGCAAACAAAATATTGAGATTTTTGAGCGACAAGCCGAGCGAGCCGAGCGCGAAAGTAATTTTGAACTCGTCGCCACCATTCGCTACGGAAAAATAAAAGAGCAGGAAGCAATGCTGATGGCTGCCGAAGAAAAACTCAAAGAGCTCTCCAAAGAGGAGCGACTCACCAACCAAGAAGTGACCGCCGACGACATCGCGGCAGTAGTATCGAAGTGGACGGGAATCCCCATCACCAAGATGGTGCAAAGCGAGCGTGAAAAATTGCTGCAACTCGAAGCCGAACTCGGCAAGCGAGTCATCGGGCAAGAGGACGCGGTGCGCGCGGTGGCAGATGCGGTGCGCCGCAGCCGTGCAGGTTTGCAAGATGCCAACCGTCCGATTGGTTCTTTTATTTTCTTGGGTCCGACGGGCGTAGGAAAAACCGAACTCGCCAAAGCCCTCGCAGACGTGATGTTCGACGACGAAAATGCGCTTACGCGAATTGATATGAGTGAATACATGGAGCAGCACGCCGTGTCGCGGCTCGTGGGTTCGCCGCCCGGCTACGTCGGCTACGATGAAGGCGGACAACTGACGGAAGCCGTCCGCCGCCGTCCGTATTCGATTATTTTGCTCGACGAAATCGAAAAAGCACACCCCGACACCTTCAATATTTTGCTGCAAGTACTCGACGACGGGCGGCTCACGGACAACAAAGGACGCGTCGCCAATTTCAAAAATACTATCATCATTATGACTTCCAACATGGGAGCAGATAAGATTTTAGAAAATTTTGAAGACCTCGACGCACTCGGCGACAAGCACCGCACGGACATCATCGAAACCACTAAAATCGAGGTTTTTGAATTGCTAAAAACTCGCTTACGCCCCGAATTTTTGAATAGAATTGACGAGCAAGTGATGTTTTTGCCGCTCACAAAAGCGGAAATTGAACGGATTTTGTACCTGCTCCTCAAAGGCTTGAACGCAAAATTAGCATTGCAGGAACTCACGCTTTCCGTCACGCCCAAAGCGATAGCGATGCTCGTAGATTTGGGTTACGACCCGCAATTCGGTGCGCGTCCGATGCGCAGGGTACTGCAAAAAGAAATCATCAACGAGCTTTCCAAACACTTGCTCTCGTCGGATTTTACCAAAGGCGACAGCATCGAAGTAGATACCGATGCGAAGGGTTTTACGTTTCTCAAAAAGAGTAAAACTGTCGCTGAAAGTCCAAAATAATCGAAAAATATGACTTTTATTGACACACACGCCCATCTTTATCTGAAAGAATTTGATGCCGACCGCAGCGAAACTCTTCGGCGTGCGCAAGAGTGTGGCGTGGCTAAAATTTTCCTGCCCAATGTGGACAGCGACACGACGGACGCAATGCTGGCACTCGAAGCGGCTTACCCTGATGTTTGCTACGCAATGGCGGGCTTGCACCCTTGTTCTGTGAGCGACGAGTCTTTGGAAACGGAATTGGCGCACGTCCGCTCGTGCTTGGAGGCGCGCGCTTTTTGTGCCATCGGCGAAATCGGCTTGGATTTGTATTGGGACAAAACATTTTTGGAGCAACAAAAATATGCTTTTCGGCAGCAAATCCGTTGGGCGACGGAGTTCGATATTCCGATTGTAATTCATTCGCGGGACGCGACCAAAGAGTGTATTGAGCTGATATCGGAAGAAAAAAATGAGCGTTTGCGGGGTATTTTTCACTGCTTCGGAGGAAGCGTGGCGGAAGCAAATGCCGTCACAGAACTTGGATTTTTACTTGGCATCGGCGGCGTTTTGACCTACAAAAAGTCAGGTTTGGACGAAACTTTAAAACATATTTCACTCGACTGCTTGGTGCTGGAAACCGATGCGCCTTACCTCGCGCCTGTCCCGAATCGCGGCAAACGCAACGAAAGCAGCTATATTCCACTCATTGCGCAGCGACTGGCAGAGGTAAAAAACGTAAGTGTCGAAGAAATCGCAGCCACGACGACCGACAATGCGTTGCGACTTTTTGGAGTAGTGGCTTTGTGACGAGTATTTGGCGGCAGTTTTTTTCTGTAGATAAGTTCTTAAGAAGCTGTACCTAAATAGTTTTGTGTATTGGCAACAGCTTTAGCTGTTGTATAAAAAAAATGGTGAATCGGCTTTAGCCAAATACTTGCCACAAGCGAGTCGTTTAGGCTAAAGCCAATACCAATTATTATTCGTTGCCCGACTGCTAAAGCAGTCGGCTATTAA
>JAYWGG010000070.1:0-2820 GCA_043778415.1 Saprospiraceae bacterium | reverse complement strand
CGGAAAAAAGTCCTCCAAGTTGATGGTCGTCAAGCCGCTCGAAGCCACTCGATTGACTAATGTTGCGGTATTTTCAATCGTATTTTCCATATCGTTAGTTGTCTAAAAAATTATTTTTTTCTGGAGCAATAGCAGCTGTTTCGTTTATTTCGGCGGGCGTTCCAATCACATCTTCGGGCATCTTGAAGTCCTTTGGCTGCGGCAAATCTCGCAAAGTGCTGATGCCAAAATAATCCATAAATTTTTCGCCAGTGCTGTAAAGCAGTGGTCGCCCTGCAGTTTCGGCGCGTCCCGCGATGACCACCAACTCCCGCTCGAGCAGTTTTTGAATCGCATAATCACAACTTACGCCCCGAATACTTTCGAGTTCGGTCTTGCTCACAGGCTGGCGGTAGGCGACGATAGAAAGCGTTTCGAGAGCAGCTTGTGACAGCCTTTTTTTGATATTTTGTTTCAAATGAATACCAATCGAGTGGTGGAAAGCAGGCTTGCTCAAAAACTGGTAGCCGCCGCCGATTTCGACGATTTCAAAAGAAAAAGAGTCATCGGTGTAGCGTTGTCGGAGCTGCGCAATGGCGGTTTGGAGTTCAGCGACGGCGAAGTTCGTCCCTGCCACTGCTTCGAGGCACGCGTGAATATCTGCGAGGCTAATGGGTTGTTTAGCGGCAAAAATAAGGCTTTCGATGTGTTGAGTTAGAAGTTCCAAAAGTACTCGAATTTGAATGAAATTGTAGCAGGTGAACCCACAAAAGTAGGAAAAAGTTCGGTAAGGAATACGAAAAACCCAGAGTATCTTATTTTTTCCTCATTCATTAGAAATGTATCTAAAATAAACTAAGTTCTTGCACTTAAATAGACGACATTTGATATTCGACATAATTCATTGATTTTCAATAGTTTATGAAGACTCAAAATTAAAAACTAAAAACTTATAACTACTTACTCATTTTTTCTGCTCAATTACAACCAATCACTGCGTTATTTTTTCGTTTCAACGCCCTGCGTTGCGCCTCAAAAATACCTTGTTATTGTTTGAATTTATTTGAAAAACCAGAGTATCTTATTTTTTCCTCATTCCTTAACGATTTTTCGTTTAACTTTGCGCTACAAAATTGCAGTTTGTTTTTTATCGAATCGCAAAAAAGTATTTTCTATGAAAAAAAAACTCATTATTGCGGCGGCAGCCATGACACGCAAAAAGAAATCTGCCGAGCCAGAGGAGAAAAAAAAAGTCGTCGCCTTCACCAATCCTAAAAAGAAGCGACCCGCAGCGACCTCGAAGCCTCCAACGAAACGTGCCGCAGGCGCGCCAACGGCTTTCGGCAAACAGTCCCAAAAAGGCGACTTTAAGCCCAAAATAGAAAAAAATATCCACCTCGAAGAGGGCGATACACCGCTCAATAAATACCTCGCGCACTCGGGGATTTGCTCGCGCCGAAAAGCCGTCGAACTCATCGCCAACGGTTTGGTGCTGGTCAATAATTTGCCGATTACCGAACCCAGCTATCGGGTGCAGCCTGCGGACGTAGTGACGCATCAGGGAAATTTGGTGCAACCTAATACCCGGAAAATTTATATTTTGCTCAATAAGCCAAAAGACACCATTACTACTGCCAGCGACGAGCGCGGACGCAAAACGGTCATGGACATCGTCAATAAAACCATCAAAGAGCGCATCTATCCAGTCGGGCGGCTCGACCGCGAAACGACAGGGCTTTTGCTGCTCACCAACGATGGCGACTTGGCAGAAAAACTATCGCACCCGCGCCACCAAGTCAAAAAAGCCTACCACGCCGAACTCGATAAAGCCCTTACCCAGCAGCATTTGCTCCAGATTCAGGCGGGCTTGGACTTGGAGGACGGCAAGATAATCGTGGACTCGATAGGCTATGTAGATGGCAAAAAAAAGACCGAAATAGGCATCGAAATTCACAGTGGAAAAAACCGAATCGTCCGCCGTATTTTTGAGCATTTGGGCTACGAAGTGCTGCGGCTCGACCGGACGTATTACGCAGGTTTGACGAAAAAAGACCTTCCCCGAAGTGCTTATCGCAGCCTCACCGAGCGCGAAATCGTGATGCTCAAACATTTTACCTGATTTTTTTGAGTATTTTTTAGTCGTTAAAGCGAACAAGGAATATCGAACAAGGAATGTCGAATGTCGAAGTCAATTTATTTCAGGACAACATAGCACTCAATCATTCAGAATGAAAAAAATAACAATACTTTGGTTTTTTATAAACTGTTGTTTTACAGCTGTTTATGCGCAACAACAGACGGATTGGAAAGGAAGTTACGCGCAGCTGCAACGCCGCGAGAATGTGGCGATGCTCTCGCTCGGCACTTGGGCAATCGGTAACATTGCGCTCGGCTCGGTGCTGGCGGTGCGGTCAAAAAATGAAGAGCAAAAAGCATTTCAGCAGATGAATGTCGGTTGGAATATTATCAATTTGGCGATTGCTGGCGCAGGTTTTTATGCGGCACAAAAAGGAATGCCCGAAGGGCTTGCGAGTTGGGACGTTGTAGAAAAACACTACAGTTTGCAAAAGACTTTTTTGTTCAATGCGGGTTTAGATGTCGGCTACATGGCGGGCGGCGCGTGGCTGATGGAACGCTCCAAAACGGCGACTAAAAAACAAGAGCAGATGCGCGGTTTTGGAAAATCAATTATCTTGCAAGGCGGATTTTTGTTTTTGTTTGATTTGACCCAATTTTTTATCGTCAAATCAGACAACCCAAGTATAAAAGCTATCTTCAACACAGTCAGTTTCTCTGGAAACGCTCTTTCGATGACTCATTATTTTTAGCATTTATCAATCC
>JAYWGG010000069.1:0-8189 GCA_043778415.1 Saprospiraceae bacterium | reverse complement strand
TGCGATTTTTTTGCTCCACGATGAGGTCGGCTATCCGTTTGCCTTCCTCGTTGTCGGTCATCGTTTTGAAAAGTTTTACGCGATAGCCGCCCGCTTTGTCCGTCCAGATTTCTTTTTTTATTTGTTTTTTATTTCGCGAAATAATATCATTCGCAGCTTGCACAATGTGTTGCGTGGAGCGATAATTTTGCTCCAATTTGAACGTTTGTAGCTTTTTAAAATCTTTCTCAAAATCCAAAATATTGTCAATCGTCGCGCCCCGAAAGGCATAAATACTTTGCGCATCGTCGCCCACCACACAAATATTCTGCGGACTTCCTTCGTACAAAGACAATTTTTTGATAATCGAATATTGCAAATAATTGGTATCCTGAAACTCATCTACGAGCAAATATCTGAACCGCAGGCGGTATTTTTCACAAACATTGTCAGGATTTTTGTGCAACAAATAAAACAGTTGGTACAGCAAATCGTCAAAATCCATCGCTCCCGAGCGGCGGCAACGGTTGGCATAGTTTTCATAAATTTTGTACAAAAGCGGACGCTTTGCGGTGCGGTCTTGCTCCAACAATTTTTCGTCCATCGCGTAGGCTTTCGGCGAAATCACATTGGACTTGGCGGACGAAATACGCGACAACACGGCACTGGCATTGTAGGTATTTTTGTCCAAATTCAGCTCCTTGATAATAGAGTTGATAACGCTTTTGCTGTCGTCCGAGTCGTAAATAGTAAAATTGGACGGAAAGCCGATTTTGTCCGCCTCTACCCGCAAAATCCGAGCAAAAACCGAGTGGAAAGTTCCAGCCCACACTCTGTCAGCGCGCCCGCCGACGACCTTCGAGATGCGGTCTTTCATCTCTTTGGCAGCTTTGTTGGTGAACGTAAGCGCGAGAATCTCCCACGGCGCAACGCCCTGCTCGATGAGGTGCGCGATGCGGTAAGTCAGCACCCGAGTTTTGCCCGAGCCGGGACCTGCCACCACCAACACGGGACCTTCGATAGTGGTGACGGCTCCGCGTTGCGCGGGATTGAGTTGGTCAAGATATGTCGTCATAAGTAGTTTTTAATTTTTAATTTTTAGTCACACAAGTAACTGATAATCAATTAGTAAGCCGAAGTTAGCGATACTTTGAGGTGTCGGTATCTTATAAATTTTTAAAAAATAGGTCATCGAATGTTGTGAAAGCAACTCAAATAGGTGTCGAAAAAAGTTGTTTCAAGCACCCTAAAATCATCGTCCAAAACGACGATGTTGAAGCCACGCTCGTTGGGAGCGTAATTTTTTCCGTCAATCGCTATTTTGGACGCACTCTCGGGCGTGTCCGCGCCACCTGAAAAAAGCGACACATTTTTTTTACTCACAAAATTACCTATTTTATCATTTTTTAAAAAATTAATTGCGATGTTATTTTTAGCGTCCATTTTTTCCGCTACGAACTCGTCGTGGTGCAAGACGGCAATATACGAACCCCGAAACGGTATTTGTTCGATTGCGAACTTTCTTTCTTTCAGATATTTTTTTGCTACTTCGCAAAGTTGCGCGCTGCCCTCGTCGCGCACGGACATCAAGACGGTGTGATTTTTGTGCCGAGCGAAAAACACAGCTAAACTTTCTGATTGTATATTTGCTTGATAGTCAGCACCTAAACTCTTCAGATACGCCGAAGCCGCCGCCAAAGCGGGCGGGATTCCTACTATGTATCCATCTATTTGGAACACTTCGAGTTGCTTTTTTGCCACCAACGGCTGCAAACTAAAAGACTCCGTCAGGCTACTCACGAAGATAGATTCGCCTTCGTTGGGCGGCAATTCACCGCTTTCAAAGGCTGCGCGAAGCGGCTTTATGTATTGATTTTGGAGGTCATTATCGTGGCGCGGCATATATCCAGCCGTGATGGGGATTTTCTGCTCGTAAGCCAATTCCGCAAAACAAACCCAATCGCCGCTTGTCTTGTAGCGCGGACTGTAGGGCGGACACATGACGATTCGCTTTGCATTGGCTGTCACATTTCGCCAAATATCGAAATTAATTTCGCTGTTATATTTTGGCGTATTCTCTACCACTCGCCGATACATTGGGTAAAGGTCGTAGCATTGCAGCAAGGCTGCTGCCGTCAAAATAACAGACAAAATGATTTTTTTTTGCTCCAATTTTTTTATAATTATCCACAACACTCCGAAAGAAACCAAGTAATGCAGCAGCCAAATGTAGCGTCCCGACGAGCGAAATGTATCCGCCAACGGACGTATTAAAATGCCTTTGCCGACATTCAGCAGCTCGTACTGATTGAGCGTGATGACGGTGCTGAAAGCAAAAAGTGTGAGCAGAAAAGTAACTAAAATCAAAAATTTGTGACGACTTATTTTTTTATTTTTCTCCAAAAAATAAAAAACAATCGCTGCGGGCAGCAAAAAAATAATACCTGCGCCGAGATAGCCGAAACCTTCGTATTGCTCCGAAAATGCGTAGGGCAACTTCGGCAATACGTTGGTTCTCCCTTCGGAATTGAAAAGCGCGTTGAGATTGGAAGAGAATTTGGCAAAACCGCCTGCGGCTGCGGCAGTGGTTTTCATCACAAAATTACCCGCTAACCACCAAGCCGAAAAAATCGCTCCCAACAAGCCTCCGATGCCCGCCAACACGCGTCCCCAGTGAAGATTTTTTTTCGTAAAACACTCGTCGAGCAACGTCGCAGCCGCCAAAGCGAGGTTGAAAAGCACCCAATATGGATGAATCAGCGCGCCCATCGCACACCAAGCAAGATGCCACCGATAGCGACTGCGGAGCGATTTTTGGGTGTCGAAATAAGTGCAAAGTCCGCCCAAAATAAGCCAATGTGCGTTGAGATTGATGTGGTCAGTGCGGGTGAGAAGCACAGGACTTACGGACAAAAAGACCGCGCAAAGAAGCAGCAAAAATGTATCCTCGATGCCCCAAAGTCGCAGCAGGCGCACCGCAAAAACGGACTGCAAGACGTAGCAAACCAAAAGCCACCAACCAAAAAACTGAAAATGCAGCGGCAGCCAAGGCGACAACAATTTGAGCGGCATGGCTATCAAGGCGATGCCGCCACACGCGCCGATGCCCGTTTCGGTCGGATATGCGTAGCCCGATATTTTTCCGAATGGAAAACTAAACGGCGTGTTGCGATAAAATTGCCACATCGAAAAGTCGCTCGCTCTGTCCGAATCGCGCCACAAAAACCAATCTACTTTTTGTACGTCCAACAATTCCAAACCGTATTTAGAAAAAAATACGAGCGCGCCGATGAATGCCGCGCCAATAAAAAGCCATGTCGTAGCTTTTATTTTTGTCAAAAAGCTCATTGCGCAGCTTCGTTTTCGAGAGCCTCCCAATACTCGACCGCACGGCGAGTGTGTGGAATACAAATCGAGCCGCCGACTAAATTTGCGACCGCATATACTTCAAAAATTTCTTCTTTTGTGACATTCAGTTCATGGCATTTGCCGAGATGATACTTGATGCAATCGTCGCAGCGCAGCACCATAGAAGCCACCAATCCGAGCAATTCTTTGGTTTTTGTGGGCAGCGCGCCGTCTTGATAGGTTGCGCCGTCCAAACTCCAAAAGCGTTTCAGTACTTTGTTGTCTTCGGCTAAAATTTTTTCGTTCATCAGACTTCTATAATCATTGAACTCTTGTATTTGTGACATATTTTTTATTGTTAAATTATTTAAAAAAATTATTTTTATTCCTCAAACTGCGACCTGAAATTCGCGCAACACATCGTTGAGCGACACTTTTTTATCCGTATTCTCGGTGCGTTTTCCGATGATGAGGGCGCACGGCACTTGATAGCTGCCCGCAGGAAAATTTTTGGTGTAGCTGCCCGGAATCACCACCGAGCGCGATGGCACTCTTCCTTTATAAATTACTGGTTCTGAACCTGTTACGTCAATAATATGCGTGGACTTGGTCAGCACCACGTTTGCCCCCAACACGCTTTCTTTTTCTACTATCGCGCCTTCAACTACAATACAGCGCGAGCCAATAAAACAGTCGTCTTCGATGATGACTGGCGAGGCTTGGAGCGGCTCCAACACGCCGCCGATGCCTACGCCGCCGCTCAAATGCACGTTGCGCCCAATCTGCGCGCAAGAGCCAACGGTCGCCCAAGTGTCCACCATAGTACCGCTCCCGACCCACGCGCCGATATTGACGTAGCTCGGCATCAGGATTACGCCCGACTCCAAAAACGCACCAAAGCGAGCAATAGCGGCTGGCACCACGCGCACGCCTGCCGCCGCATAGTTGCGTTTGAGTGGCATTTTGTCATGAAATTCCAACATTCCGACCTCCATCGTTTGCATTTGTTGGATAGGAAAAAAAAGTAAAATCGCTTTTTTTACCCATTCGTTGGTCGCCCAAGAGCCGTCTTTTTGTGGTTCTGCTACGCGAATTTTACCCGTATCGAGCAACTCAATAGTCGCTCGAATCGCATTTTGAGTGTCGCTTTCTTTCAGCAGTTCGCGCTGCACCCAAGCAGTTTCTATCTGATTTTGTAGTTCGCTTGTCATTGTTTTAAGATTTTATTTTGCCGTATTCGTCCTTTTTTATCCAAAAAAAACTCAAAGATAGATTGATTTTGGCAAAAACAATTCTATACGCTGCGCATTTGCCGTTTTTCTTTTCAGAAATCTGTAACTTTGCCGCATGGAAACCTTACAAGCAAAAAAGGACATCAGACAACTGACCCGTACCGAACTCGAAGCTGAATTTGCCGCACTCGGCGAGCCGCGTTTTCGCGCCAAACAAGTCTGGGAATGGCTTTGGCAAAAAGGCGCGCACCACTTCGACGAAATGACGAGCCTCTCCAAAACCCTGCGACTGCAACTGGCGGAGCAATTTGAAATACGCGCCGTGACGGAAGATATGCTCCAAAAAAGCAAGGACGGAACGCTCAAATCTCGCCTCCGACTGAGCGACGGCGCCCTGATAGAAGCCGTGCTAATCCCCGTGCCAAACGACAATCGGTACACCGTCTGCGTGTCGTCGCAGGTGGGTTGCAGCCTCACTTGTTCGTTTTGCGCCACTGGACGAATGGGGCGAATCCGCAACCTCGAAGCCGCCGAAATCTACGACCAAGTGCTGCTCGTCAATCGCCAATCTATCGCCGAGTTTGGGCATCCGCTGACCAACATCGTGTATATGGGCATGGGCGAGCCGTTGCTGACGTACAAGAATGTGCTGCAAAGTGTGGAGCGCATCACGTCGCCCGACGGGTTGGGAATGTCGCCCCGACGGATTACTGTCAGTACGGCGGGCATTGCGAAAATGATTGTAAAATTAGCGGACGACGGCGTAAAATTCAACCTTGCGCTTTCGCTCCACGCCGCCGACGACGAAAAGCGCAACCAAATAATGCCCATCAATGAAAGCAATAATCTCGCTGCTCTGATGGAGGCGTTGGAATATTTTTATCAAAAAACTCAAAATCGAATTTCTTACGAATATATAGCTTTTCAGCGGTTCAATGACAGCCTCGAAGATGCGGCGAATTTGGCGAAATTGTGCCGAAAATTTCCCGTCCGCGTGAATATCATCGAGTACAATCCGATTGACAACGCGCCTTTTCAGAAGTCTGACGCGGCACGATTGGACGCTTTCGCAGACTTTTTGGTGCGGCGCGGCGTGGTCGTCACCGTGCGGCGAAGTCGCGGCAAAGACATTGACGCAGCTTGTGGGCAGTTGGCAAATAAGGGATAATAAAGCGACAAAAAGTGTCGTTTTTTTAAAGTATTATATTTTCATAAATATCTGACAATGAGATAGATACGCCGATAGAGCGCAGCTCAAAGGACTGGCTGATGTCGGTCTGAAAAGAGTTGTCCCAAGTATTTTTTTCGACTCGAAACCAACTTTCGACGAGCGGTTTTTTTTGCTCTACGGTCACATATTCACGCAAAGTAAGAGCCTGCTTGTAAAGCGAAAACTTATCGCCTTTGTAGTACCGCCGCGTACTTTCCGAAAGCACCTCCACCACTACCAACGGATTGACAATCAAGTCCTCACGCCCATTCCAAAAAATCGGTTTTTCGCAAATAACCAACGCATCGGGATAGACCACAACATTCGCAGCTTCGATGTAAATTTTTTGGTCGCTGTTGTACACCAACAGTCTATTTTTTAGCTGCCGTGAAATAGTTTTGATAGCAAAAGTGATATTAGTGGCTATCAGATTGTGATTGGATTTTGCGCACGGCATACGAATAATTTGACCGTTGAGAAAAATATGTTTGTGGATAGTTCGCTCCTCGCGCGCCAGATAATCACTCAAAGTGTAAGGCTTGGGCTGTCGTTGGAGCGGAATATTTGCCGTGCTTTCAGCTATCATAATATTTTATTTTTTACAAAAATACAATATTTTTGTAAATAACAACTCAAAATTTTCATTGTGTAAAAAATACACGAAGCCACACAAAATGTTAAAGTTTTACTTTTTTTTTGAGAGATAGTTGTAAAATAATTTGGCAAGTGAAAATAATAAAGTAACTTTGTGACATTCTTTAAAGATGTTTATCGAATTGCAACGATAAAAATTTTGGTTACAATCTTATTAATTTTAAAAACATTATTTGTATGAAAAAGATTTCAAAAACAACCTTAAATCACGCCCCAAAACATATTATGAAAAATAATATATGGGGAGGGTAATTCCTCAAAACAAAATTTTACAACAGTTCAAATTACCTAATCAATAAATAATTTTCTAAAAAGATTCCACCTCAACGACCCTCGTTGGGGTGGTATTTTCTTTTTTCTTACCATTCAAAATAAACCAGTCATGAATAGAATAATAATATCCATTTTCCTTTTTATATTTTTTTCTTTTCCGCTTTCAGCACAACAAGACTATAGATTAGACACTACGTTTAAGATAAAAATTCCAAGCTATTTCTCGAATTATTTTTTAGGTGGTACAAGACAAATCCTCGAAGACTCTAACAAAATGATATATTTGATAGGTGGCAATAAAATATTTGGAGCTGATATACAAAACGATTATCAAGGTATTCAACGTTTTTTTCCAGATGGTACATTGGACGAGTCGTTTTATTTAAAACGCGATTTGCCATGGGGACCCTCATGAGTTAAATTTGGAGTAAGTAATTTTCATAGAAATCAGCTCTATAACGTTACTGTCTATATTGTGCGTCTTCTCAATGACGGCTCCAATGATACTACGCTGCACACTGGTAATTTGCGCGCCAATAACATCTTGTGGGTAAATGATTCTACCTTTTTAGCTTCTGGCTACAGAAAAGGAATAGAATTAGATAGTCTTTATTATCCCTATCAGCGAGTATTTTTGTGTCACCTCCAAAACAATAGAGATGTGGAAATAGATACCGTTAATTTTGCCAAAGAAGTAGCTGACGTACCTATGATAAGAGCTATGGTTAAACAAGGCAATAACTTTCTTATAGCAGGTAACTTCAACACCTACGGCGCTTATGAATCACCAGGCATAGTAAGGTTGTTGCCCAATGGAAAAGTAGATACGACCTTCAAAAGTCCTTTTGATTATAATCCCATCGTATATGCTATAAAAGCCCAGCCTAATGGTAAAATACTTGTTACTTTGGAAGGTACATTTTTTGGTGATACCCTCACATCTTATACGCCACTTATCTCATTGAGATTGTTACCGAATGGCGAAATAGACCACACATTCCATATATACAAAATTGGTAGGGCTGGTGGACCGATGACAGCTGCCTATCCTACGGATGACGGCGGTTTTTTTGCGGTAGATTTTGGCTACGTGAAGGATAACTATGTACCTCAACCGGGAAATCAAGCCGACCGTTTGTGGATGATGAAGTTTGATAGTCTTGGTTTTTTCGACAACCGATACTGCAAGACCCAATACTGCGGTACTACTGGGCTGTATAAAGCCAATATCCAACTTGCTTCAGGAAAAATATTAGTAGCTAGTTCTTTTGATTGCTTTTCTCCTTACGGCGACTACAAAGACGTAGTTCGTATTGAGGTTCCAGACTTTCAGTTGGCAGCTTCAGATGTCGAAAAAGAAAAAGCATTGCTCAAAATCTATCCCAATCCCTCCTCCGACGAGCTGACGGTAGAACTGCCGCCCGCCTTACAGAGCAGCAAGCTGACTTTGAGGCTTCACAACCAACTCGGGCAGACGGTTCACTCGCAAGCGT